>JBOFDB010000206.1:0-14561 GCA_051646545.1 Sphingomonas sp. | reverse complement strand
CCAACTCGGCGCGGTTGCTGAACGCGGCGCATGCGATTGGCTATGGTATCGAAGGCGAGGTTGAGGCGCGGCCGGTGCCGCAATTCACCCTGACCGCGTCGGGCAGCTGGAACCACACCGAAATTCAGGATCCCACTATCGGCGTTTCGCCCTGCGGCGCTGCTTGCACGGTGACCAATCCGATCGTCAATGGTCTGGCGGTGATCAACGGCAACCCGCTGCCCCAGGCGCCGGAATTCGTCGGCAACGTCACCGCGCGTTATGGCGTGCCGGTGGGCAATGGTGAGGCCTATATCTTCACCGATTGGGCCTATCGCAGCGAAATCAATTACTTCCTCTACGCCGCTCGCGAATTCCGTGGTCGCCCGCTGCTCGAGGGCGGGGTGAAGATCGGCTACACCATCGGCAAGGTCGATGTCGCGGTGTTCGCCCGCAACATTACCAACCAGATCCGCTCGATCAGCGCGATCGACTTCAACAACCTGACCGGCATGATCAACGAGCCGCGGATCATCGGTGGCGAGGTGAAGCTGAAGTTTTAATCGCCCCATCGCGTCATTGCGAGGAGCGGTAGCGACGAAGCAATCCAGTCCCGTTGGGTCGGGGCCTGGATTGCTTCGCTTTGCTCGCAATGACGGCGATTGCCGTACGGCTTAACCCATCTCCACCACTTGCGTCGCCAGCCGATCGGCCTCGCCGGCATCGTGCGTCACCATCAGGATCGGCAGCCGCAACGTATCGCGGATGTGCTCGATCGCGCGCATGATTTCCTCGCGGCGGGCGCGGTCAAGCGATGACAGAGGCTCATCGAGCAGCAAAAAGCGCGGGGCACTCAGCAGCGCCCGGCCAATCGCGACGCGGCGCGCTTCACCGCCCGACAGGCTGCGCGGCCAGCGATCAAGCAGATGGCCGATATCGAGCAGCGACACCGCGTCGTCCAGCGCCAGCCAGCGCGCTTCGGGGGCGGCAAGCGATTGACCATAAAGCAGATTGGCGCGAACGCGGCGGTGCGGGAACAGGCGCGGCTCCTGAAACACATAGCCGGCGCGGCGCTGTTCGGGCGGCAGATCGACGCCCTGGCCCGCATCGAATAACGTGTCGCCCCCGACGCGGACATGCCCGGCCAAAGGCCTGATCAGCCCCGCGATCATGTTGAGCACGCTCGTCTTGCCGATGCCCGATGGGCCGAACAGCACCGTCAGCCCCTCACCCGCCACAAAATGCGCGGCAATGTCGGCATTGCCCAGGCGCACCGCGACATCGACGTCAAAGGACATGAAGCCCCCTGCCCGCCCGTCGCGCCAAAGCCTCCGATGCGATCAGCGCGCCCAGCGACAGCGCCACCGCGAACAGCGCCAGCCTCAGCACCGTCGCATCGCCACCCGGCGTCTGCATGGCCGAATAAATGGCGAGCGGCAGCGTCTGCGTCTCGCCCGGCACGTTGGAGACGAAGGTGATTGTCGCGCCAAATTCCCCCACCGACCGGGCAAAGCCCAGCACCAGCCCCGCCAGCACCCCCGGCAGGCTGAGCGGCAGCGTCACATCGCGAAAAGCCCGCCATGGCCCTGCCCCCAAAGTGCGGGCCGCGCTTTCCAGCCGCCGATCAACCGCCTCGATCGACAAGCGGATCGCGCGGACCATCAGCGGCAGCGCCATCACCGCGCTGGCAAGGGCGGCACCGGTCCATTTGAACAGCACGCTCGCCCCGGTCCACGCCATCAGCATATGCCCCAGCGGCCCCGATGGCGCGAACAGCAGCAACAGCGCCCATCCCGTCACCACCGGCGGAAGCACCAGCGGCAGATGGACGAGCGCATCGACGATCACCCTGCCCGGAAAGCGCCCCCGGGCGAGCAGCAGGGCCAGCGCAAACGCCACCGGCAGCGCTCCCGCCATCGCGACGAGCCCGACCTTGAGCGTCAGCAGGATGATGGCGACATTGTCCAGCGCGGTCAGGCCTTGCTGAAGCCATGGCGCGCGAAGATGGCGCGCGCGGCGGGGGAGAGCAGAAAGCGGCGGAATCCCTCTGCCTCCGCGCTGGTCGATGCCTTTAGCCGCGCGAGCGGATAGCGGATCGGCGGGTGGCTTGCCGCCGGGAAAACCCCGGCGACGCGGACCTTGGTGGAGGCTTGCGCATCGGTCGCGTAGACAATCCCGAACGGCGCCGCCCCGCGCTCCACTAGCGCCAGCGCGGCGCGGACATTTTCCGCGCGCACCACGTTGCTCGCCACCGCCTCCCACGCGCCGAGCTTGACCAGCGCGGCCTTGCCATAGCGCCCGGCTGGCACAGCGTCGGGATCGGCCATCGCCAGCGGCCCCGCCCCCAGCACCGCCGCCAGCGCGCGCGGCGCGCCAAAGTCGATGCGCTTGGCCGCTCCTGCGGGTGCGACCACCACCAGCTTATTGCCGACGAAATCGGCGCGGGTCGCAGGCGCGATCAGCCCGCGCCTGGCAAGATCGTCCATCCACTCCTCATCGGCCGACAGGAACAGGTCGGCAGGGGCGCCGACAATCACCTGGCGCGCCAGCACCGAAGACGCCGCGAAGGACAGCACCGGGCGCACATGCCCTTGCCGCGCCCAGGCATCCGCCGCGTCGTTGAGCGATTCCTGCAGGCTCGCCGCCGCCAGCACCAGCGGCGCGGCGGGGGGCGCGGCAAACGCGGTCGGCATGCTAAGCGCCAGGGCCGCGCCGATCATGCCCATCAGCCATCGCCTTGTCGCCCGCGCCATTGCCCGCTCCATCGCTATTCCCGCCGGTATATCGCGCCGACCCGACCGACGCCACCCCGCTCTCACCTGTCGGGCACCCGCATTCGCGGCTTTCCTCGGCTGGCCATTGCTATATACGCACGGATATAACGACTCGGTCGAACGAAAAGGGGATGGCAATGCGTGCGATGGTTGTTGGCCTGCTGATCGGCGCTGCGGCCATGGCCCCCTTTCCCCTCGCCGCCGCCCCCGTTCAGTCCGAAGCGACGCAGCCCGATGCCGCGCCCGCGACCGACACCGGCAATGCCCTTCCCGATGTGATCGTCACCGCCCGCCGCCGCGCCGAGGATGCGGCGCGCGTCCCCGCCGCGCTGACCGTCATCAGCGGTGCGACGATCGACCGGTCCTACACCGTCAACACCCAGCAACTCGCCATTCTAGTGCCGACGCTCAACTACAGCTCGGCCAATCCGCGCAACACTGCCTTCACCATCCGGGGCCTGGGCAGCAGCGTCGTCGCGGTCAGCCAGGCGAATGACGGGCTGGAGTCGGGAGTCGGTTTCTATGTCGATCAGGTCTATCACGGCCGCCCCGCCACCGCTGCGTTCGACTTTGCCGATATTGAGCGGATCGAGGTGTTGCGCGGCCCCCAGGGCACCTTGTTCGGCAAGAACACCACCGCCGGTGCAATCAACATCGCCAGCCGCGCGCCAAGTTTCATCCGCGAGGCGCAGGAAGAGCTATCCTATGGCGATTACAATTACGTCCAGGCCAAGGCATGGGGATCGGGCCCGCTGATCGACGACACGCTGGCCTTCCGCCTGTCGGGCGTCGTCACGCGGCGCGATGGCGTGCTCTACAACACAAGGCTCCGCCGTCGGCAGAATGATCTCGGCAATCAGGCCGTGCGCGGGCAATTGCTGTTCACGCCCACGCCCGATCTGTCGCTGCGCCTGATCGCCGATTACACCAATTTCAGCAATGAATGCTGCACCCAGGTTTACTTGCGCGTCGGGCAGAGTTTGCGCGCCGCGACCCGGCAATATCCCTACCTCGCCGCCAACGCGCCCGGCGGCCCCTATGCCCCACCCAGCACCAATGCCTATGATCGGCTGACCGACATTGACGCGCCCATTGGCGTCAACACCAATGAAGGCGGCGTCGAATTGCTGGCCGACTGGAAAATCGGCGGCGCGACGCTGACGTCGGTCAGCGCCTGGCGTTTCTGGAATTGGGATGCGGGCAATGACCGCGACTATACCGGCCTGCCCATTCAGCTCGTCCAGCACATCCCGTCACGGCAGGACCAGTATAGCCAGGAATTGCGCGTCGCCTCCAACGGCAATCACCGCTTCACCTATGTCGGCGGCCTCTATTTCTACACCCAGACCATCTCGGGCGAGCCGATCAGCATTTACGGCCCGGCTGCTGCTTATTGGTTGATCGGGCCGACCACGGGGGCATCGAACACGCCCGTCCCCGCCAATCTGCTCGACGGCTATGGCACCGATGGCCATACCCGCTTCTCTGCCGACAGCTATGCCGTGTTCGGCGAGGCGAATTGGCGGATCGTGCCGCGCGTCACCATCACCGGGGGCCTGCGTTACACCTATGAAGTGAAGGACGGCAGCTATCTGACGACGATCGGCGGCGGACCCGCCGTCACCAGCGCGACGTTGATCCGGGCACAACGCAACATCTTCACTTGCCAGACCGCTGATCTCACCACCAATGTCTGCCAAAGCTATACCGCGCATAACGTTGAGGATAATCTGTCGGGCCGCGCCAACCTCGCCTATCAGGCGACGCCTAATGTCTATGCCTATGCAAGCTATGCGCGCGGCTTCAAATCGGGCGGCATCAACATGTCGGGGCTGCCGCTGACCGCTGCCAACACGCCGGCACTGACGACGGTGGTGGTGCGGCCGGAAGTGAACCAGACATGGGAACTCGGCATCAAATCGCGGCTGTTCGACCGGCATGTCTCGCTCGATCTGGTCGGCTTCTACACCAAGGTGCGCGACTTTCAGGCGACGATTGTCGACAGCACCCAAACGGTGGCGCTGCGTGGCTATCTCTCCAATATCCCGCAAGTGACGGTGAAAGGCGTGGAGGCCGATGCCAGCGCCCGGCTGGGCGGGCTGACCCTGTCAGGCTCGCTTGGCTTTGCCTATGGCAGTTACACCAACTACCCGGCGGGCCCCTGCCCCCTGGAAGCGCAAGGCAGCGCGACGACCGCCTGCAACCTAGCCGGCCGACCGCTTGCCGGGCTGCCGCGCTGGTCGGAATCGCTGATCGTCGATTATGGGCGGCCGCTGGCGGGGAAAGTCGATGTCGTGCTGCACGCCGACACGGCATGGCGCAGCGGCTATTATGGCGATCCGTCGCTCTCGCGCTACACCTATATCAACGCCTATAGCCTGACCAACGCCAGCGCAGGCTTTCGCCTCAACAAAAAGCTCGAGCTGCTGGTGTTCGCCCGCAACCTGTTCGACGCGCACTATATCCAGAATTTGACGATCCAGGCCGGCAATTCGGGCCTGATCCTCGGCACACCAAGCGAGCCGCGCATCGTGGGGCTGACGCTGAGGGTACGGCAGTAGAGGCCCCCACCCTCTCCCCATTTCCCTCTCGACAAATCGCCGCCGGCGGGTCAGCATCCAGCGCATAAGAGGATGCCCCGCAACGGGGTCGCAATGCATTGGAGCGCGACCGATGACCTGCATTTCGACGATCGACTATCAGACCCGCCTCGACGTCAACGAGCTGCTGGCGCAATATTCACATCTGCTCGACCATGATCGTGGCGCCTGCTGGGCCGATTTGTTCACCACGGATGGCGTGTTCGAATGCGCCGATGGCAAGCGCCTCGCTGGCCCCGCCGAGCTCGCCACCGTGCCGGGCCTGGTTCACGCCAAGGGCAATGGCGCCTGGCGGCACATCATCACCGCCATCGTCATTGAGCGGGGCGACAAGCGCAAGGGCCTGACGGTGCGGGCTTATGGGCCGGTGCTCGACATGGACCAGGGCGGCACTGTCGCGGCGTTTTTCGATTATGAGTTCACCCTGCGCTTTGCGGCGCGCTGGCGGATCGCGCATGTCATGGCGACGCGCGTCGGCAATGCCTCAATGCCGACGGTGGGTGTCGCGGCCTTTGCCGGCGCGGGCACTTCGCTGCAATGAAGTTGCGGGGCCGAACCCGTCATTGCATCGGCGTCGTCACGATGCGATAGCCCGCGTCCAAAGTGAGTTTGGACGGCAACAATCATGATCAAACCCCTGCGCAAGGCAGTCTTCCCCGTTGGCGGCCTGGGCACGCGCTTTCTGCCCGCCACCAAGGCGCTGCCCAAGGAAATGCTGCCCGTCGTTGACCGGCCGCTGATCCAATATGCGGTGGACGAGGCAATCGACGCCGGCATCGAGCAGATGATCTTCGTCACCGGCCGCGGCAAGAGCGCGATCGAGGACCATTTCGATATCGCCTATGAGCTGGAAACGACCATGGTCGCGCGCGGCAAATCGCTCGACCTGCTGCACCAGACGCGGCTGAAACCCGGCGCCGTCGCCTATGTTCGCCAGCAGGAGCCGATGGGGCTGGGCCATGCCGTGTGGTGTGCGCGCGACATTGTCGGGGACGAGCCCTTCGCCGTGCTGCTCGCCGACGATTTCATGGTCGGCGAGCCGGGCTGCCTCAAGCAGATGGTCGATGTTTACAACCGCGTCGGCGGCAACCTGATCTGCGCGCAGGAGGTGGCCGACGATGCCACGCATATGTATGGCGTCATCACGCCCGGCGCGCGCGACGGTCGGCTGACGGAAGTGAAGGGCCTGGTCGAAAAGCCGCCGCGCGGCACCGCGCCCAGCAATCTCGCCGTTATCGGCCGCTATATCCTTCAGCCCGAGGTGATGCGCGTGCTCGACGGCCAGGAAAAGGGCGCGGGCGGTGAAATCCAGCTGACCGACGCGATGGCACGGATGATCGGCACCCAGCCCTTCCACGGCGTCACCTTTGACGGGCGGCGCTATGATTGCGGCGACAAGGCGGGCTATATCCAGGCCAATCTCGCCGTCGCGTTACAGCGTCCTGACATGGGTGAGACGGTACGCGCCTTCGCGCTTGATTTGCTGAGCTAAGGCTGGGTAACGCCGTGCATTCTCGGCCGCGCGCCCTGCGTCGGCCATAATCCGCTGGCAAGGCAGGCATTATGCGCATCACCATGGTTGGATCAGGCTATGTCGGGCTCGTTTCGGGCGCCTGTTTCGCCGATTTCGGGCATGACGTGATTTGCGTCGATAAGGACGCCGCCAAGATCGATGCGCTGCTCGCGGGACGGATGCCGATCTATGAGCCGGGGCTCGACAGCCTGGTCGCCAGCAATGTTTCGGCGGGGCGGCTGGCATTCTCAACCGACCTCGCGGCAAGCGTGGGTGGCGCGGATGCGGTGTTCATTGCCGTCGGAACGCCCTCCCGCCGTGGCGATGGCCATGCCGATTTGAGCTATGTCTATGCCGCCGCTGAGGAAATTGCGGCAGCCATTCAGAGCTTTACCGTGGTGGTCAACAAATCGACAGTGCCGGTCGGCACGGGCGATGAGGTGGAGCGCATCATCCGCGCCGCCAAGCCCTCGGCCGATTTCGCGGTCGTCTCCAATCCCGAATTCCTGCGCGAAGGTGCGGCGATCGACGATTTCAAACGCCCCGACCGCGTCGTCATCGGCAGCAACGACCCCCGCGCGTTGGAGGTGATGCGCGCCATTTACCGCCCGCTCGCGATTGGCCGATCCCCCATCATCGAGATGAGCCGCCGCGCCGCCGAGCTTACCAAATATGCCGGCAACGCGTTCCTTGCGACCAAGATCACCTTCATCAACGAAATCGCCGATCTGTGCGAGAAAGTCGGCGCGGATGTGCAGGATATCGCGCGCGGCATCGGTCTTGATAATCGCATTGGCGCCAAATTCCTTCATGCCGGCCCCGGCTATGGCGGCTCATGCTTCCCCAAGGACACGTTGGCGCTGTTGAAGACCGCGCAGGATTACGAAGCGCCGCAGCGGATCGTTGAAGCGGTGGTTGCGGTCAATGATCAGCGCAAGCGCGCCATGGGCCGCAAGATCATCGCCGCGATGGGCGGCGATGTGCGCGGCAAGACGGTCGCGATCCTCGGCCTGACCTTCAAACCCAACACCGACGATATGCGCGATTCGCCCGCCATCTCGATCATCCAGATGCTGCAGGACCAGGGCGCCAGCATCCGCGCTTATGATCCCGAAGGGACCGAGCAGGCAAAGAAAGTGCTCGACGGCGTCACCTATTGCGACGGCGCCTATCAGGCGGTCGAGGGCGCCGACGCGGTGGCGATCGTCACCGAATGGAACCAGTTCCGCGCGCTCGACCTCAAGCGCATCAAAGCACTGCTCAAGGGCGACGTGCTGGTTGACCTGCGCAACATCTACGCGCGGGGCGAAGTTGAGGCGGTGGGGTTCAGCTACACGGCGGTGGGGCGCTAGGGCGGGGCCAATGCCCAAAACCGTGCCGTGGGTGGTGAGTTCAGGGTCGCGACGCCTTTCCTGAATAGATGTTCGTCATTCCCGCGCAGGCGGGAATCGATTGTGGCTGGCATGGGTGGCAATGCCCCTTACGCCGCGCCAATGGATCCCCGCCTTCGCGGGGATGACGGTTAGCTGGATCACATGGTCTTCTGCGGATGCACGGCTCAAGGCTGCGGCGGCACCGGCGCCATGCCTACTGCTTCTTCCCCTCCGCCTCAGGCGCTGGCGCTGCTTCCGCCGCCACCTTCAGTCCCTTCATCTGCACCGCCAGCACATCATCCACCTTGGGCGCGATGGCATCGAGACCGCCCTTGGCAAAACCGGCGACAATATAGACGAGCGACACCTTGGTTGCCTTGTCGCCCTGCGGCGTCAGCAGGATGGTGAGCGTTCCCGTCACCGCTTCTGCCTGAAGCGGGCCGAGCGCCGCGCTCAGCCGCAAGGCGCGCGGCGCCTGCAGGAAGACGATGCGGCCATGCTCGACGCTGCCCCTGCCGGGGATTTTCTCGCAAAAGCAGCCCGTCGCCTGGGAATCCAGGTAAAGATTGGCGCTGTCATCGGTATAGGTGTGATCGTGCGACCACCATTTCTGCGGGCTACGCAGCGTATCCCAAACCTGCGTGGCCGGGGCGTCGACCACCAATTCCTGGTTGATCTCGAACATCCCGGGCGTCGCCTGCACGACTTCCGCGCGCGCGGGAGCGGACAGACAAGCCGCCAAAGCGCATAGAGCCGTCAACCGTCGCATTGATGCCTCCCCCGTTAAGGTTGAGGGGATAGCGCAGCGCGCGCCCCGCCGTCTAGCGTCTACCGCCCGTCCAGAATCGCCTCGATCGCGGCGGTGACGTGGTCGATATCGGCCATGCCGTCGACGCGGCGGACCAGACCGCGGCTTTCGTAGATCGGCAGGATCGGCGCGGTCTTGGCACGATATTCGGCCATGCGGGTGCGCACCGTCACTTCATTGTCGTCGGCGCGGCGCTTGAATTCATGCGAACCGCAAACGTCGCACGTCCCGTCGACCTTGGGCCGGTTGAACGTGTCGTGATAATTGGTGCCGCACCGGGCGCAGGAAAACCGGCCGACAATGCGTTCGACCAGCGCGTCTTCATCGACTTCCAGCTCGATGACATAATCAAGCTTGCGGTGCCGCTCCCCCAGCAAGTCGTCGAGCGAGCGCGCTTGCGCCTCGGTACGGGGATAGCCATCAAAAATCACGCCGCTGGCGGTATCGGGCTCGTCGAGCCGGTCGCCGATGATGCCGGAGACGATATCGTCGGACACCAGCTCGCCCGCATCCATCACCGCCTTGGCGCGCAGCCCCACCGGCGTTCCCGCCTTCACCGCCGCGCGCAGCATGTCGCCGGTCGACAGCTGCACCATACCGCGATCTGCCTGGAGGCGCGCCGCTTGTGTGCCTTTGCCCGCGCCGGGCGGCCCCAACAGGATGATGTTCAAACCAGCGTCCCCTAACCTAATTCCGGCGGCTGCTTTTACCGCAGCCTGCCGCCCTTCAGCTTCGCTTTCTTGATCAGGTCGCCATATTGATGCGCCAGCAGGTGCGACTGGATCTGCGTTACCGTGTCCATCGTTACGTTGACGACGATCAACAGGCTAGTCCCGCCGAGATAGAAGGGGATGGACAGCGCCGACACGAGATATTCGGGCACCAGACAAATGATCGTCAGATAGGCCGCGCCAATCACGGTGATGCGCGTCAACACATAGTCGAAATACAGCTCGGTGTTCTTGCCGGGGCGAATGCCCGGGATGAACCCACCGTGCCGCTTCAGATTTTCTGCGGTTTCTTCGGGGTTGAACACCACGGCGGTGTAGAAGAACGAGAAAAAGATGATGCCCGCGCCATAAAGCGTCAGGTACAGCGGCGAACCATGCTGCAGATACTGGTTGAGGGTGATGATGGTGTCGCCCACCCAGCCCTGGCCCTGCGTGTATTTGCCCGCAAATTGCGTGATGGTGAGCGGCATCAGCAGCAGCGATGACGCGAAGATCGGCGGGATGACGCCGGCGGTGTTGATCTTCAGCGGCAAGTGGCTGCGGTCGGCCTGCATGCCGCGCTGCGTTTGACGCTTGGGATATTGGATCAGGATGCGGCGCTGGGCGCGCTCCATGAAGCAGATGAACAACACCAGCGCCGCCACCGCGACGACGATGCCGATGACACGCACCGAATCCAGGCTGCCCGAGCGGCTGCCCTCGAACAGATTATAAAGCGTGGTCGGCAGATTGGCGACGATGCCCGCCATGATGATCAGGCTGGTGCCGTTGCCGATGCCGCGGCTGGTAATCTGCTCGCCCAGCCACATCAGGAACATGGTGCCGCCCACCAGGCTGATCACGGCGCTGATCCGGAAGGTCAGGCCCGGCTCGATCACCGCCGCCACGCCCTGCGACGCGCCGAACGATTCCAGCCCCAGCGCAATGAAATAGCCCTGGATCATCGTCAGCAGCACGGTGCCATAGCGCGTGTACTGGTTGAGCCGCTTGCGGCCGCTTTCGCCTTCCTTCTTGATCGAATTGAGCGTCGGCGACAGCGACGTCGCGAGCTGCACCACGATCGAGGCGGTAATATAGGGGGTAACGCCCAGCGCGATGATGCTCATCCGCTTGAGCGCGCCGCCCGAGAAATTGTTGAACAGGTCAAGCACGCCGCCATTGGTTTGCTGGCTGAGCAGCCCGAGCGCGGTGGGGTCAATCCCCGGCAGCGGCACATAGGACAGCATCCGGAAGACGATCAGCGCGCCGATCGTGAACCACAGGCGTTTCTTAAGGTCGGTCGCTTGCGTGAAATTCGCGAAGCTCAGGCTGGAAGCCATTTGTTCGGCGGCAGAGGCCATGGGTGCTCTTACGTCCTAACCCGTAAAAATTACAAAGCGGCGGGATACGCCATGCGCGCCCCGCCGCTCATATAAGCGCACGGTTGCGCTTGTCTAATGGGAAGGGTCTTTTTCACCCGTCCAAGCACCCGTTCGTGCTGAGCTTGTCGAAACACCGTCTTTCCCATCCGGAAAAAGTGCCGCCCTTCGACAGGCTCAGGGCGAACGGGGCTCAGGAGGGCTTAACCCTTTTTGGCGGCCTTGCCAGCGGCCTTGGCGGTGCCCTTTTTGGCGGCGGCCTTTTCCGCTGCCGGCACGATCTCGATCACCTCGACCGAGCCACCTGCCTGTTCGACTGCCTCGCGCGCGCCCTTCGACACGCCGGCGACGAGGAAGTGGAGCTTGGCAGAAAACGCACCCTTGCCGAGCAGCCGCACGCCGTCCTTGCCGCCGCGCGCCAGATTGGCGGCCTTCAGCGCGGCATGATCAATCGTGCCCTCGGCCTTCAGCGTGCCGGCATCGAGCGCCTTCTGGATCGCGCCCAGATTCACCTCGGCATAATCCTTGGCGAAGATGTTGTTGAAGCCGCGCTTCGGCAACCGCATGTGGAGCGGCATCTGGCCGCCTTCAAAGCCGTTGATCGACACGCCTTCGCGGCTCTTCTGGCCCTTCTGGCCGCGCCCGCCGGTCTTGCCCTTGCCCGAACCGATGCCGCGCCCGACGCGGATCTTGCGGTGACGGGCACCCTGGTTGTCGGCGATTTCGTTCAGTTTCATAGATGTGCACTCGCTTTCGCTATGGTCGCGCTGGATGGAAGCTGGGGCGCATAGCGGCCAATGGCATGATTGTCACGCCCTTTTCCTTCATTGCGCAGGCTTCGCAGCGTCAGGAAAAGCGGATGGTGCGTTGCTTGATCAGCTTCGCCGGATTGCCGCCATAAACGGCCCATGGCTCCAAGTCGCGGAACGCGCAGCCGCGCGCGCCGAGCACGGCCCCCTCGCCCACCGTCACCCCCGGGCCAACAAACGCCTCCGCCGCCACCCAGGCACGCGCGCCGATATGGATGGGGCGAGCGGTCAGCTGGAAATGCGGGTCCTCGATATCGTGCGATCCGGCGCACAGATGCGCGCGTTGCGAAATGACGACGTGCGGGCCGATCACGATCGGCGCCATGTTGTAGATGATCGCGCCCGGCCCGATCGACGCATGGGCATCCAAAGTCAGATTGACCGGCGCCCATATCTGCACACTGCTGCGCACCCTGGCCCCTGCCGCAATCTTGCCGCCAAACAGACGCACCAATTGGCAGCGCCAGCCATTGAACATCGGCGGGGTCCAGCGCGCCAGAACCAGCCAGCACAGCGACCAAACAGCCCGATACAGGCGGTTGCCCAGCGAAAAACTGGGGCCGCCCGCCATGGGTTGCGACTGGGCGGCGTCAAGCGGGGTCATGAGAACGATCGGCGGGCCCCAATTTGTGCCCGGTCAGGTTGGTCAACACATGTCGGCGGTCGTCCGCCGTCTGGCATCCCGCTTTCGTCATCCCCGCAACCAGCTCTGCGACTTTCACATCCACCAGGAAGCGATACCAGAAACCCTGAAGAAAGTGATAGATCAGGCCGGCCTGCCCATCCAGAATGCCCAGCCTGAAAATCATCCGATAAATAAAATAGCAAAACGGGCCGAAACCCAGGGGCAGATGGTTATAAATATGCTGCTTGATCCACCGCTTAACGCTCGCCTGTCGTGACGAGCTGCCGACGGGCGAGCTGCTGTCCAGGCCCAGATCATATAGGCTGTTCAGTTTATCGATCGCCTCGCGGGTGGCGTAGCGATTATGCTTGTCGATGAAAAAGCTGACGTCCTTCAGATTATGGTCAAACATCGTGCCAGGCATATTGAGGAGGCGACCGCGATCGATGATGACATGCTCATCCATCCACCGCGCCTCCATGCGACCAGCGCCCGTTCGCCACAAGCGCAGCAACACCAGCGGATAGCGCCCGCCATGGCGGATCCACCGCCCCATGAAAATGTGCCCGAGGTTGAAGGTAATGCCAGTCACGTCAGCCGGGACATTCGGCAGCTCGGTGGCGATGCGGGCCGCCAGATCGGCGCCGATCACCTCGTCCGCGTCAAGCCGCATGACCCAGGCAGTGGTGATGCCGCAATGATCGAGCGCCCATTGAAACTGGGTGGCGTAATTGACCCAGGGATGGTGGAAAATATCGGCACCGGCGCGGCGGGCGATGTCGATGGTGTCGTCGGTCGATCCTGAATCGACCACGATGATGCGGGCGGCAATCGGCTTAACCGAGGCGATTGCGCGTTCGATATGAATGGCTTCATCGCGCGTCAGGATGATCACCGAGATATCGGCGCCGGCCTTGTTACTTGTCGTCATATGCCCCCGCCCGCGACGACGCCCCATGTTTCCGGCAATCCGCGTTGCCCGAAACACGCCTGCTATAACGGCGGCATGACGCGCGCGAAAGCGGCCACGAAACGAAAAGGCGCCCGGCAGTGTCCCGCCAGGCGCCATTTCCATCGGCAATCAATGAAGGGGGCTTACCCCTCCACGCTCACCATATGCGCGACCTTGCGGATCATGCCGCGCACTTCAGGCGTGTCGGTCAGTTCCGAGGTCTTGTGCATCTTGCCAAGGCCAAGGCCGATCAGCGTCGCGCGCTGGTCCTTGGTGCGGCGGATGGGTGAACCCGTCTGGGTGATCTTGATCGTCGCCATGCGCGTTACTCCACAATCGCCGCGGCATCGGCCTCGGCGGTCTGCGAGCCGCCCCGGCCGAGCAGATCGGCGATCTTCTTGCCACGCCGCTGCGCCACCGACTTGGGGCTGACCTGGGTGGTCAGCGCGTCGAAGGTCGCGCGGATCATGTTATAGGGGTTGGACGTGCCGACCGACTTGGTCACCACATCGGCCACGCCCAGGCTTTCGAACACGGCGCGCATCGGACCACCGGCGATGATGCCGGTGCCCTGCGGCGCCGAGCGCAGCGTGACGCGGCCCGCGCCAAAATGGCCATTGCCGTCATGGTGCAGCGTGCGGCCTTCCTTCAGCGGCACGCGGACCATCGCCTTCTTGGCCGACGCGGTCGCCTTGCTGATCGCCTCGGGCACTTCGCGCGCCTTGCCATGGCCAAAGCCGACCCGGCCCTTGCCATCGCCAACGACGACGAGCGCCGCAAAGCCGAAGCGCTTGCCGCCCTTCACCGTCTTGGACACGCGGTTGATCGCCACGAGACGATCGGCGAATTCCGGGGTCTCTTCGCGTTCGCGACGATCTTCGCGGCGACCTTCCCGGCGATTTTCACGTTCTGCCATCATCGTCTCCCTAGAACTTCAGGCCGCCTTCACGGGCAGCATCGGCCAAAGCCTTGATCTTCCCGTGAAAGAGGAAACCACCGCGGTCGAAATAGCACTCTTCGACACCGGCCTTCTTTGCCC
>JBOFDB010000123.1:0-3445 GCA_051646545.1 Sphingomonas sp. | reverse complement strand
GGCGGGGGAGGTGCGCCTGAAGGTGTTTGCCGAGGATCTGGCGCGCTATCCCAGCTATAATGGCGGCGCGCTGTCTCTCGTCAGCGTGCGGGCTGGCAGCAACGGGGCGATTGCGCGCTTCGCCGAAATCAAGGACCGCAACGCCGCAGAAGCGCTCCGCGGCACCGAGCTGACCGTGCCGCGCCGCGCGCTGCCGCCGCTTGGCGACGGTGAATATTATCACGCCGATCTGATCGGCCTGTCGGTCCAAACGCCGGATGGCGCGCCGGTGGGACGCATTGTTCTGGTTGAGAATTTTGGCGCAGGCGATGTGCTCGAAATCGAAAAGCCGGATGGCAAGCGCTTCATGGCGCCAATGAATGGCCAGGCCGTCCCCGAATGGTCTGACCAACGACTGATCATCGACCCCGCCTTCATTGCCTGAGCGGCGGTTGCGCCATCGCTATTGATCCGAAATGGTTCCTTCGGCGCTAGTGGCGCCATCCCCCTCGCTGTACCTTTTCGGGATAATCACCGGGGGAGGGGATCATGGCATTTATCGTTCGATCGACGTTGATGCGGGCAGCGGGGTATTCGGCCCTGGCCGCCGTGGCAGGATGTGGCTTGTCCGCTTGCCATTCGCAGGGCGACCACCAAAACGGCAACACCATCCTGGCGACGGCGAGCCCGACTGGCGCTGCCGTCACCAATCCGTGCCAAGTGAATGCGCCGCAGCAAAGCCCGGCCTATCCCAAAGGGATCGCCTCGACAGAAATCGCGATGGATTGCGCCGCCTGGCAAACCTTCATCACGCTCAACTGGCCCGCTGATCCGGCCAAGCCGGGTTATCCCGATCCTAACGCCAAATGGGCAAGCTTCGGCGCACCTGGCGCCAAGCAGCAGACGGTCTGGCAAAGCTATCTGGATGCGGCGACGGTGTTCGGCGCCAGTGGCCAGGCGACTGCGTGGTCAGCACCGCGCCCGACGACCCTGGCGCTGTCGCAAACCTCAAAATTCGGCGATCTGGATTTGTCGTCAATCTATCAGGCGGGCGCAGGCGATCATTGGCTGACCAATCAACGCGGCGACGTGACCTTTTATCAAATCCTGATCAATCAGGACGAATTCGCTTTCATCAAGCAACAGGGCTTCGATCTCACCACGGCAGCGGGCCAGCTCTCCTGCGCCAGCCAGCCGGGGAAAGAAAGTGGTGATGGCCCGCCCAAACCGGGTGGCCCCAAGCGCGGCGGCCTTAACCTGCCAGCGGGCAACCAGATTGCCGGCTGGGTTGACACCGATTGCGCCGGCAATGTCATGCACTTTGGGCAAAGCATCGGGTCGATCGAGATCAAGGCGGCATGGATGCCGCTGCCGACCGACCATTCGCTCGATTATCGCTACAAAACGGCGCTGGCCAAGGTGCGGGATCCCAAGACCAAGGCGATCCGCGATGTGACCGTTGGCCTGGTCGGGCTCCACATCATCCGCAAGATGGACGGGCATTTGGGGTGGATCTGGTCAACGTTCGAGCAGATCGACAACACCCCGGATGAGGCGCCCAATAACGGCTTTGCCCCGCCCAGCCTGCCTGCAAACCCCAACCAAAAGCCATCACCGGGCTATAGCTATTTCAATACGAAATGCGACCCGGCGAAGGACCATGTCTATCAATGCCGCCACAATGTGCCGCCGCGCCCCTGTGGCAAGGGTGGGGTTTGCATGCCCTATGACGCGCCGATGCAGATCACGCGCATCCGCCCGGTTGATGCAACCGCGAACAGTGTGACGGCTTACGCCTGGAGCCTGATGCCAGCGGGGTCGGTCTTCAACTATTACCGACTGGTCGATGTGCAATATCCGACGCAGAACCCCAGCCCGCCGCCGGGACCGGGGCTGCGCGTGCCGCTGCCCCAGCGCGCGCCTATGCCCCAGGGCGCGGCCGGCGGCCCCCAACAGATTGTCGCGAACACGACGCTTTAATCGTTCCAGCAAAATTCGGCGTCGTGCCTGGACTGCCACGCCAATTTCGCCTCGATTGCGTCGCAAAAGCAGCTTCAGTCCACCCCGGCCGGGCATCTGCGGCAAGTGACTAAGGCTACCGGGGGACAGGCACCCTATGCCTCCGACTATTCCTTCGTTTTCCTGGCGGAAACGCGGAAATAGCAGACGGCACCCGGAAAGTGGCGGTTGGCCGGCAGATTGCCTGCCAACCGCCTGCGGCGCGATTAGCGCCCACGGGGGCCAAGATACGCTGATTGGTTTGATGGCGCCCTTGCCTTATTCGGCATTGGCGTCGAATGGCGGCAGATGACTTTCGCCGCCACTATCCTGACGCTGTATCCTGAGATGTTTCCGGGGCCTCTGGGGGCGTCGCTGGCCGGGCGGGCGCTGGCGGAGGGGCGGTGGTCGTTTAACGCCATCAACATTCGCGACTTTGCGACCGATAAGCACCGCACCGTCGACGACACGCCCGCAGGGGGCGGGGCAGGGATGGTGTTGCGCGCCGATATCTGCGCCGCCGCGCTCGACAGTGTCGCCGATGGGCGGCCGATCCTGGCGATGACGCCGCGTGGCACGCCGTTGACCCAGGCAAGGGTCCGCCAATTGGCCGACGGCCCCGGCGCCATCATTTTCTGCGGCCGTTTTGAGGGGTTCGACGAACGTTTGTTTGAGGCGCGCGCGATCGAGCCGGTCTCGATCGGCGACTATGTTTTGTCGGGCGGGGAAATGGGCGCGCTGGTTTTGCTCGACGCTTGCATTCGGCTGCTTCCCGGCGTAATGGGCGCGCCTTCAAGCGGGATTGAGGAAAGCTTCGAAAGCGGCCTTCTCGAATATCCGCATTATACCCGACCTGTCGAATGGGAAGGGCGCACGATCCCCGAAGTGCTGCGATCGGGGGATCATGCGAGGATCGCGGCCTGGCGCAAGTACATGGCCGAGACCGAGACACGGCTAAGGAGGCCGGACCTGTGGGAGCGCTATTCGGGCGCTCGGGCCCCCCTCCCTCTGGCGCGCGGCGACGAGACGAAGGAAAAATAGTCGTGAACCTAATCCAGCAAATCGAGGCTGAGAACATCGCCAAGTTCCTGGCCGCCAAGAAGATCCCTGATTTCCGCCCCGGCGACACGCTGAAGGTCGGCGTGAAAGTGGTCGAAGGCGACCGCACCCGCGTCCAGAATTACGAAGGCGTCTGCATCGCCCGCTCAAACAAGGGCATGGGCAGCAACTTCACGGTGCGCAAGATTTCGTTCGGCGAAGGCGTCGAGCGCGTTTTCCCGCTTTATTCGCCCAACATCGATTCGATCGAGGTGGTGCGCAAGGGCGTCGTCCGTCGCGCCAAGCTCTATTATCTGCGCGGTCGCCGCGGCAAATCGGCACGCATCGCCGAACGTCGCGACACGCGCACGCAGGAAGACGCGGCCTGAGCCACGGTTTTTTCGGTGTGATTGCATGGGGCGTCGGGGCA
>JBOFDB010000233.1:0-9295 GCA_051646545.1 Sphingomonas sp. | reverse complement strand
GCTGATCGTGGGCGCGCAATGGGCGTGGAGCTACCTCACTTTTGATCGCGGCGCGCGGCTGATCACCGGCATGCCGCAGGCCAAGTCGCCCCCGACCTGATTATTGCCGCGCGCCGACGACGGCACCGAAACGGCTCAGCTGTTCAACATCGCGTTGCGCGCGCGCACGGCGACGCCCGGATCGTCAGTGATGAAGCCATCGACGCCCAAAACCATGAAGCGGCGAATTTCGAGGTCGAGATGGCCGCGCCCGGCGGGATCATTGCCGACGCGCAGGCTTTGGGGAAGAAACGTGTTTTCCAGCCGGAACGTCCAGGGGTGGACGCGCAGTCCGGCGGCATGCGCGTCGATGACCAGGGTGGTCGGCATCAAATCGCCATCCTGGATCAACGCCTTGTTGGGGGCGATCCCCCAGGCATAGCCGGCAATCTCGCGCAGGCCGGCCGGCGTGGTCATCGCGGCGTAGCTCGGATGGGCATTGTCGGCTGGCCCGCCGGTCGCCTCGAGCAACTGGATGAGGCGCAACCCCGTCAGCTTGCGTAGTTCCTTCAGATTGTTGACTTCGAACGACTGGATGAACACCGGGTCGTGCGGCTTGTCCCACCCGGCCGCTTTCAGTTCGGCGGCGAGCTTGGCCTCCATCGGCAGGCCGATCGAGGCGAAATAGCTGGAATGCTTGATCTCGGCATAGATGCCGATGGTGCGATGAAGCTCGGTCGAGCGTTGCTTCACGAGCGCGATGATTTCGGCGAGCGTCGGCACCTCGAACAAGCCGTCATAGCGCGTGTTGCGGGGGCGCAGCTGCGGCAACCGTTCTTTGACGCGCAGCGTTTTCAATTCGGCAAGGGTGAAATCCTCGGTGAACCAGCCGGTAAGGCTCTTGCCATCAATTACCTTGGTGGTCTTGCGGCCAGCAAATTCGGGATGTTGCGCGACATCGGTCGTCTGGCTGATCTCATTTTCATGCCGGGCGACAAAGACATTGTCCTTGGTCAGCACCAGGTCAGGCTCGATGAAATCGGTGCCATAGGCGATCGCGCGATCATAGGCGGCCAGGGTGTTGGCGGGCCGGAAGCCGCTGGCGCCGCGATGGGCGATGACAAGGGGACGCGACATGGACTGCACAATCGGGGCATCCTGCCCCAATGCAGCGGCCGGTGCCAGCAGCACGGCCGCAATCATCACCCAAAAGCGCGTATAGCCACGCAACGTCACAGCCTTCATATGGCAATCCGCTCCCGCCATGCCTACTTTAACTGGCACAAACCGGCCGCTCGCGCCAGCATCAGAGTGTATCATAGGGGATCAATATGCACTTTACCGTTAATGGTCGCGCCTGTGAGTCCGAACCCGATATCCGCGCCTCGCTGCTTGATGTGCTGCGCAACGATCTGGGGCTGATGGGCACCAAAAAAGGCTGCGACCATGGCCAGTGCGGTGCGTGCACGATCCTGGTCAACGGGCGGCGGATCAATGCGTGCCTGACGCTGGCGGTGATGCATCAGGATGACGAGATTGTAACGATTGAGGGGTTGGGCGCGCCGGATGCGCTGGCGCCGCTGCAGGAGGCGTTCGTCCGGCACGATGCCTATCAATGCGGTTATTGCACGCCGGGGCAAATCTGTTCGGCGGTCGGCCTGCTGGGCGAGGTGGAGGCGGGCTGGGCCAGCCATGCCAGTGCCGACCTCAACGCACCGACGCTCAGCCGTGCGGAGATTGCCGAACGGATGAGCGGCAATCTCTGCCGCTGCTCGGCCTATCCCAATATCGTCGATGCCATTGCCGACGTGGCGGGCGTTGATGGCGCAGGCGTGATCGAAGCCGAGGTAGAGGCAGCATGAAGCCGTTTGATTATCTCCGCGTTGCCAGCCCCGATCGCGCGGTCGCAGCGATGGGCGAGGGGCAGCCGCGCTTTATTGCGGGCGGCACCAATCTGCTCGATTTGATGAAATTGCAGATCGAAACGCCCGACAAGCTCGTCGATATCAGTCGGCTGGCGTTGAGCGATATTGAGGACACCGCCGATGGCGGCTTGCTGATCGGCGCGATGGTGACCAACAGCGATCTGGCGGCGGACGCGCGGGTGCGCACGCGCTGGCCGGTGCTCGCCCGCGCGCTGCTGGCGGGCGCCTCGCCCCAGCTGCGCAACAAGGCGAGCGTTGGCGGCAATCTGCTCCAGCGCACGCGTTGTCCCTATTTCTATGACACCAACATGGCGTGCAACAAGCGCTCCCCCGGCGCGGGCTGCGCGGCGATCGGCGGCATCACCCGCAGTCACGCCGTGCTGGGGACGAGCGAGGCGTGCATCGCGACGCACCCCAGCGACATGGCGGTGGCGCTGGCCGCGCTGGAGGCGACCGTCATCACGCTGGCCCCCGATGGCGACAGGCGGCGCATCGCGATGGGCGACTTCCATCTGTTGCCCGGCGACACCCCGCATCTCGAAACGGCGCTGAAGCCCGGTGAGCTCATCACCCATGTCGAGCTGCCCGTGCCGCCGCCCGGCCGCCAAGCCTATCGCAAGGTGCGCGATCGCGCCTCCTATGCCTTTGCGCTGATGTCGGTTGCAGCGGTAATCGCGACGCAAGATGGGGTGATCACCAGTGTGCGGCTGGCCTTTGGCGGGCTTGGCACCAAGCCCTGGCGCGATCCGGCGGTTGAGGCGGCGTTGCTTGGCCAGCCCGCCACCGCCGCCAGCTTTGCCGGCGCTGTCGATGCCCTGCTCGCGCCCGCGCGCGGCCGGGGCGGCAATGATTTCAAGCTGCCGCTTGCCCGCCGCGTGTTGACGACGGTGCTGCGCGACCTGACGGGAGACGAATAATGGCCGAGATGCGGATGGATCAGGACGCCCCGGCAATCGCGCTCGATCGCGGGGTGGAGGGCATTATCGGCAAGCCGCTGCCCCGTTATGAGGCGGCACTGAAAGTCACGGGCCACGCGCCTTATGGCTATGAGCATCAGGTGGCGGGCGAGGTTGCCTATGGCTATCTCGTCACCGCGCCCGCCGCCAAGGGGCGCGTCACCGGCATTGAGGCCGATACGGCCAGGGCGATGCCGGGCGTGCTGGCGGTCATCGTCGATGATCCGCGTATCCCGCAACAGGCGGCGGGCTTCGGGTTGCCGCCTTCGGGGCAGGAGTCGGTCGACCATTATGACCAGGTGCTGGGCATCGCGGTCGCCGAAAGCTTTGAGGCGGCGCGCGCGGCGGCAAAGGCAGTAAAGGTCGCCATCGACACCGAACCTGGCCGCCATGGATATGATATGATGGCTGGCTTGCCCGAGGCGAGCGGACCGCCGCGCGATTCGCGCTTGCAGGACATCCATAGGGGCGATGTCGATGCGGCGATGGCAGCGGCAGCGGTCACGGTCGATGCGACCTATACCACCCCGAACCAGGTCCATGCCGCCATGGAGCCGCACGGCGCGGTCGCGGTGTGGGATGGCGACCGGCTGACGCTTTATTCCAGCCTCCAGATCCTGGGGGTCGCGCGACAGATATTGGCGCACATTTTCAAGATTGATGTTGAACAGGTGCGCATCTTCTCGCCCTATGTCGGCGGCGGTTTCGGCGCCAAGATGCTGGGGCCAGAGGCGATCTGCGCTGCCATTGCCGCGCGCGCGCTCGGCCGCCCGGTGCGGATCGCGATGACGCGGCAGCAACTGTTCCACAATGTCTATCGCCGCACCGAGACGCATCAGCGCATCCGCCTCGCCGCTGGCGCCGACGGCAAGCTGACGGCGCTGGCGCATGACAGCGTGGTGGCGCAGGGGCCGCATGGCGGCTTTATGGAACCCGTCGCGCTCGGCACCTTGTCGCTCTACGCCGCGCCCGCGCGCCAGATCACGCATCGCGTCGTGACGATGGACATGGTGACGGCGGGCGCCGTCCGCGCGCCGGGCGAAGCGGTCGGCATGATGGCGCTGGAAAGCGCGATCGACGAAATGGCGCATCAATTGGGCATGGACCCGATCGCCTTTCGCAAGCTGAACGAGCCGACGGTCGATCCGACCAGCGGCGCGCCTTTCTCGTCGCGCCGCCTGATCGAGTGCATGGAGGCGGGCGCCGCGCGCTTCGGCTGGGACAAGCGCGTGGCGACGCCCGGTCAGGTCACCGATGGCGAGTGGCTGATCGGCATGGGCATGGCGGCGGCGGTGCGGATCAACCTGCTGATGGACTCCGAAGCCCGCGTCACGCTGGCGCCTGATGGCCGCGCCACGATCGAGACCGACATGACCGATATCGGCACCGGCACCTATACCATCCTGGCGCAGATTGTGGGCGAAGCGCTGGGCCTGCCCCTTTCGGCAATCACGGTGCGGCTGGGCGATACCGATCTGCCGCGCTCCTCAGGATCGGGCGGGTCGTTCGGCGCGCCGAGCGCGGGGTCGTCGGTCGCGCTGGCGTGCGAGGACATTGTTGCGGCAATCGCCCAACGGATGGGCGCCGCACCCGCCGAGGTGACGCTGAAGGACGGCCATGCGATTGCGGGCAATCGCCGCGTCTCGCTTGCCGAGCTTACCGGCGGCCAGGCGATTGTGGCGCTTGGCAAGATCAGCCAGGGCAGCAATGCCCGCAATTTCAGCCAGCAGGCGCATGGCGCCCAATTTGCCGAGGTCGCGGTCAACGCCGTGACTGGCGAAGTCCGCGTGCGGCGAATGGCGGGCATCTTCGATGCGGGCCGCATCCTGAACGCCAAGACGGCGCGCAGCCAGGCGATTGGCGGGATGATCTGGGGCGTCAGCTATGCGTTGATGGAGGAAGCCGTGCTTGACCGGCGCTATGGCCAGTTCGTCAATCACGACCTTGGCGACTATCACATCCCGGTCAATGCCGACATTCCGCCGATCGACGTCCACTTCATTGAGGAAATTGATCGCCACGCCAACCCGATCGGCGCCAAGGGGCTGGGGGAGCTCACCATTTCGGGCGCGGGCGCGGCTGTCGCGAACGCGGTGTTCAATGCCTGTGGCGTGCGGGTGCGGGATTTCCCGATGACCCTCGACAAGATCCTGCCGGGCTTGCCGCCGGTTTGATGTGGTTGCCGTTTCCGTCAGCCCGTTCGTGCTGAGCTTGTCGAAGCACGGTATTTTTTCGCCAGGAAGATCGGCCCTTCGACAAGCTCAGGGCGAACGGAGACTATAGGAACTATGGCCGATAACGACACCGTCCTTGCCGCCGCGCATGCCTGGAAGGGCGCGCCGATGGCGATCGCGACCGTTGTTTCCACCTGGGGATCGGCGCCGCGGCCGCGTGGCAGCCATATGATCGTCCATCAGGACGGGCGGTTCGAAGGGTCGGTATCGGGCGGCTGCGTTGAGAGCGACATTCTGGCGACCGCCGCCGACGTGATCGCCGGCGCGCCCTTTCAGCGCAAACATTATGGCGTGGCGGATGCCGCCGCCTGGGAAGTCGGCCTGCCCTGCGGCGGCGAGATTGAGGTGCTGGTCCAGCCGGTCAACGCCACAGGCTTCGACCCCGAATTGTTTGATCGCATTGCCGAGGCGCGCGCCGCCGGCAAGGCAATCACCGTCAATACCGATCTCGATTCGGGCCAGAGCACCACGCGCACGATTGAGGGCGCGGCGTTCGTCAACCGCTATGATCCGCCGCGCCGCTTGCTGATCGTCGGTGCGGTGCAGATCGCGCAGGCGCTGGCCGGGCTGGCGCGCGAATTGGGTATTTCGGTGACGCTGATTGATCCGCGCGCGCGTTTTTTGACCGAGGAGCGCTTTCCCGGCGTGGCGCTCGACGATCGCTGGCCCGATGAGGCCGTCACCGCGCTCGCCCCCGATCCTGCCACGGCGGTCGTCACCTTGAGCCATGATATCAAGATCGACGATCCCGCGCTCATCGCCGCGCTTGCCAGCCCAGCTGCCTATGTCGGCGCGCTGGGATCGCGCAAAAGCCACGCCGCGCGCATCGAACGGCTCAAGGCGGCGGGGGTTGATGACGGGGCGATCAACCGGATTGACGCGCCCGTGGGGCTTGATATCGGCGCTATCGGGCCGGCCGAAATCGCGCTGTCGATCGCGGCGGCGATGGTCAAGGCCTTTCACGCCCTTGGGGATGGCTGAGTTTTACGCATGATTGCTGCTGAAAAAACGGTTTTGGTGCTGCTCGCTGCGGGGCGCTCGCTGCGCTTTGGCTCGGCGGACAAGCTTGAGGCGACGTGGCGGGGCAAGCCGCTGGCGCTGCACGCCGTGCAGGCGTTGAAGCCGATCCCGTTTGCGCGTCGTGTCGCCATCGTTTCCGATACGGCGGTCGATTTCGCCGGGCAGGGCTATGACCTTGTCGTCAATCCCGATCCTGATGAGGGGCTGGCGGGGTCGCTCAGGCTGGGCGTCGCGGCGGCACGCGAGGCGGGCGCGGCGGCGATGCTGGTGGCGCTGGCCGATATGCCGCGCATCACCACCGATCATGTCGAGCGCGTGCTCGACGCTGGCGACGGCCCCGCCACCATCATCGCGTCGAGCGACGGCGCGCATGTAAAGCCGCCGGCGCTGTTCGGCGCCGGGCATTTCAGCGCTCTCGCTGTCATGACCGGGGATGCGGGCGGTCGCGCGTTGCTGGCTGAAGCGACGCGGATCGCCGCCGATCCCGATGCGTTGATGGACATCGACACGATCGAGGATCTGGAGCGTCTGCGCACGGCTGGCTGAACGCGGTCGCCGTATCGGCCGCATCCTCACCCGGGCAGGGCGCGCGGTTCAACTTGGGCTATTGCTGGCGGCGGGTACGTCGCCCGTCGCTGTCCTACGGCTGATACCCGCGTTATCGTGCCGCGCTGATCTTTCGCATCGTCGACGCCGCTATCGTCCGCGCCCCACAGCGCCGCCACCGATTGCGCTGCACAACGCCATGGTCAGTGCGAACATTAGGGAACATTCGCCAAATCCTGTCCCCGCTCGGCGGGACAGGCGCGCGCCTCAGCGCGTTGCGGGCACCGGCGGCGGCCCTGCTCTGGCGCGCGTTGGTTGCTGGTGGGGCTGCTGGCTGGGCAGCTTCATCAGCGCGGCGGTGATCGCGGGCACGTCCTTGGGGTCTATCGCCGCTTTATAGGCGCTGCGCATCTTGTCGATCTCGCTGCCCCAGGTCTTGGCATCGAGCGGCGGCTGCATCAGGATCATTTCGGGCGAGTGGCAGGCCGTGCAATTATTGGTGATGATGTCGCTCGCCGCGCCGCCGGGCAGCACCGGCTCGGTCGTCGGCAGCGCGATGGTGGTGGATTTGAGCGAGACGCCGCCTTCCGATATCGCCGATGTCGGCCCGGCGGGCTTGTGCCCCCCCAGCACCATCCACGCCGCCGCGATGAACAGCGCCAGCGCGGGAATGGCGAAGGCAAGCTGGGCCAGCAACCGGTTCATGCCCTGACCTCGAACGCCACGCTTTCGATCACGCTGCGCTGATAGCCGCCGGGATTCCAGATCGGCGTCACCTGCTGTGCAACGCCGCGCGCATTGGTGCAGCGCACCGCCAGGCGATAATGGCCGGGCGATGGCACGGCAATCGTCATGGTCCAGCGGCGGAAGCTGTATTTGCCATGGTCTTCGCCCAATTGCGCCGGGTGCCAGCTCCGCCCGCCATTGAGCGACAGCTCGACCGCGCCGACCGCCGCGTCACCGCCAAAGGCAATGCCGCGCGCGGTAAAGCGCTCGCCCGCCCGCACCACCGCGCCGTCGCTCATATTGGTGACGAACGACCGGGGCGGCATCACGCTGATCGGCACCTTGGGGAAATCCTTGGTGCCCGGCGGCACCGATCCGCCGGGCGTTGCCGGAATCTGATAGGCCTTGGCCATCCAGAAATTATCGTCCGCGCTGGTCAGCACCTCAAGCGTGTCGAGCGCCTTCACCCAATAGGTCGAAAACCAGCCCGGCACGATCATCCGGATCGGAAAGCCGTTGAGCAGGGGCAATTGCTGACCGTTCATGGCAAAGGCGATCATCACCTCGCCATCGCGCGCGTGATCGATGCTAAGGCTCTTGGCGAACCACGGCGCCTCCCCCGGCGGGCGGTCCAGGCCCTGCATTCTGACCGCGACCGCGCCGGGGGCGATGCCGGCGCGATCCAGCACATCGCGCAGCCGCACGCCCGTCCACAGCGCATTGCCCATCGCGCCGTTGGTCCATTGCGCGCCCGGCACGCGCGGGCCGAACAGCGAGCGCGAATTGCCCGCGCATTGATTGACCGCGGCCAGTTCGACGCGCGGCATGCGGATCAATTCGGCGAGCGAGAGCGCGACGGGGTTGCGGACTGCCCCGCTCACTTTCAGGCGATGCGCCGCCACATCGATCGATGTCGGGATGTCGGCATAATGCCAGCGGACGAAAAACTGGTCGGCGGGGGTGAAATCATGCGCGTCAAAAACGCTCATCGGCGTTTCGAGCAAGGGCCCGCGGACCCGACGCAGCAGCATCGGCCCTTTTTCGGGGAAGGCGCGCGTCAGCGGGGGCGCCGGGGGAGCGGCCAGCAAGGGCGATGCGGCCAGCCCCGCGCTGCCCAGCGCAAGCATCGCCAGCGCGTCGCGGCGATCCAGCTCAGCCAAGGCTTGCCACCAAGGGCGCAAAACGGGCGACTTGCCGCCCGACCAGGGCCAGTTGCTCGGCGACTTGCGGATCTTGCGCGCCGCCCTGATCGTCAAACTTGCTGAGCTGCGTGTTTATCGCGGCGGCAAAGGGGGTCGGCCAACCGCGCAGGGCGTGGACGATCGAGCGCAGCGCCGCGATCGTCGATCCCGTCGCTTGCCAGCCATAGGCCGTCGCGATCAGCCCGACGGGCATGTCGGCAAGATAGGGCCGCGCGTCCCCGGCGGTTTCCTCCAGCAGGTCGAGCGCGTTCTTCACCACGCCCGAGATACTGCCATGATAGCCGGGCGACGCAATGATCAGCGCTGACGCGGCCCGCACTGCTTCGACGAATTCGGCTTCGGCGTCGGTGCGCTGGGCAGCCTTGGGGTTGTAAAGCGGCAGGCTCGCCAGCGCCTCGCCCCCGAACAGATGCGTCCTGAATCCCTCGGCGGCAGCGGCATCAAGCGCGATCTTCAGCGCCCGCTCGGTCGACGACACGCCGCCGATCGTGCCGCCGATACCGACGACAAGGGGTTGGCCGGGCGTCATGTTAGAGATTGGTCCTGAGCATAAAACTCTCCTACCCGCTCGTGCCAAAGGAAGTCGAGACATGATGACGTAGTCCGGGAAAGCCCCTCCCACCTTGGGGGAGGGGTTGGGGTGGGGGTTTGCTGCGGCTGACCCTTGCCCAATCACCCACCCCAACCCCTCCCTGAAGGGAGGGGCT
>JBOFDB010000594.1:0-7219 GCA_051646545.1 Sphingomonas sp. | reverse complement strand
GGCCCGACCGAGAAAACGATCGGCATGAAGCGCTGCGCCAGCACAAATTCATCAACCGTCAGCGGAATGGCGTGCTGGCCGACCAGGAACGGCGCCTTGGTGGCGGGGCGGACCTTGAAATCGGCGTGCGCCTGGCTCGAAAGCGGCTCGAGCGAATTGTAGAAGAGCGGAAGCGATTGCGGCGCGCTGGCCATTCCTGTGGTCTCCATTGACGAAGGGGCACCGGCATAAGCCGACGCCCCTTAATATTGGTAATGCTCTATGGCGTGGCGGGCGCGGGCGCAAGCCTGACGAGTTTGCCCGGGTTCATGATGCCGCCCGGGTCAATCGCGGCCTTGATGGCGCGCATCGCCGCCAGCCGCGCCGGTGGCGACAGCCGTTCAAGCTCGCCCAGTTTCATTTGGCCAATGCCATGCTCGGCCGATATCGACCCGCCGGAGGCGACGACCAAGTCATTGACGTAACGCGTTATTTCCGGCGCGTCCGCAGCATACCACTGCGCCGCGTCGGCGCCCTTGGGCGCGCGCACGTGAAAATGGACATTGCCGTCGCCCAGATGGCCAAAGCCGCTGGCATGGGTGCCGGGGAACCGTGCCTCTACGGCACAGGCCGCCTCGATCATGAAGCGCGGCATCGTTGCGACCGGCACCGAAATATCGTGCTGTGCCGCAGGCCCCGCTGCCCGCTCCGCCTCCGACAGCGAATCGCGCAGGCGCCAGAACGCCTCGGCCTGCGCTTCGCTCGCGGCGATGACCGCATCGCGCGCCATGCCATCGCCAAGCGCAGGCGCGAGCAGGCGTTCGAGCAGCGCGGCGGGGGCTTCCGCCCTCATGTCGGTCGACACGGCTTCGATCAGCACATGCCATGGGTGGGGGCCGCTGAGCGGCGCCCGCGCGCCGGGGATATGCGCCAGCACGAGGCGCAGCGACTCGTCGGGAATGATCTCAAAGCTCTCAACCGCCTGGGTTGCCGCCTCCAGCCGCCGCAACAGCGCCAGCGCGGCGGTGGGATCGGCGATCCCCACCCACGCCACCGCGCGCGCCGCCACGGCAGGCACCAGCCGCAGCGTCGCCGCGGTAATCACCCCCAGCGTCCCCTCTGCCCCCAGCAACAACTGATTAAGGTCATAGCCGCGATTGTCTTTCTTGAGCGGGGCCAGGCCATCATGCACCGATCCATCGGGCAGCACCGCCTCAACCCCGGCGACCAGCCCGCGCATCGTTCCCCAGCGCAGCACTTGCGTGCCGCCGGCATTGGTGGAGCACAGGCCGCCAATCGTCGCGGTGCCGCGCGCGCCCAGCGTCAGCGGAAAGCGCAATCCTTCAGCAGCTGCCGCCTCGTGCAGCGTCGCCAGAATGACGCCGGCCTCGGCAATCGCCAGCCCGGCGGCGGGGTCGATCGCGCGCAGGCGGTTCATCCGCCGGGTCGACAGGATCAGCGCCGATCCGTCAGGCGGCGGCACCGATCCGCCGACCATCGAGCTGTTGCCCCCCTGCGGCACCAGCGCGACGCCCAGCTCAAGCGCCTTGGCGACGATCGCGGCGGTGTCGGCGGTCGATGGCGGGGCCAGCATCGCCGGGGCTGCACCATGATAGCGCTTGCGCCAATCGACCAGCCAGGGGGCCAGATCGTCGGGATCGGTGACGACTCCCTTGTCGCCCAGGCGGGTACGGGCAAAATCGATCAGGCGCTGTTGGGCGGGGGAGGTCATTGCGATCGCCCTTATCACGGCGGGCGGCGCACCGCCAATTCATCGACTGTTCAAGCACGGGCGTTATGATGAGCGCCCAAGATGCGTGTCCTCCCGCTGTTCCCATTGCTGTTGGCGATTGGTCCCGATTGGGGGGCCGCCGCTGCCGATCCGCCGTCGCCGGTGCAATGGACCGTCCATCAGCAGGTCATTGTCCGCTTTCGCCGCTTGCCCGATTCCCCTGACGTCGAGGCGGCCGTGCCCGCGCCCCCCAAATTCCGCGAGCATAAGGGGCCTAGATGCGTCCCGATTCCGCTGATCGACGCAGCACAGGTCTCATCGCGCGACAGCATCGACCTTATGATGATCGACGGCGGCGTGCTGCGCACGCGCTTTGCCGATCGTTGCCCGGCGCTGGTCTTTTACCCCGGGCTCTATATGCGCCAGACGGCCGATGGCCTGGTCTGCGCCGGTCGCGACGCGTTGCGCGCGCGATCGGGCGGTGAGTGCCGGATCAAGGGGTTCAAGCGGCTGGAGCGCAAGAAGTGACGCGTCGGCGGCGCAACCGGGCGCGCGGCTCAACGAGCCTGTCTTGACTTGCGGGCCTCCCCCCTCTACCGGGCAGCGCTTTCCAGTTCGACCCAGATCAGAGAAGCGAATCGATCATGAAGATCCGCAATAGCTTGAAGTCCCTGAAGGACCGTCACCGCGACAACCGCGTCATCCGCCGTCGCGGCCGCACTTATGTGATCAACAAGACCAACCGCCGTTTCAAGGCGCGCCAGGGCTGAACCAGCACCCGTGGGACCACGCGCCGTCATCTTTGATGTCGGCCATGTCCTGTACGACTGGAACCCGCGCTACCTTTACAAGCGCCTGATCCAAGACGATCGGGCGCTTGATGCGTTTTTGCGCGATATATGCACGCTTGATTGGCATTTTCAGCACGATCTGGGCCGCGATTTCGCCGAGACATCGGCTGAGCTGATCGCCGCGCATCCTGACCATGCCGATCTCATCCGCGCCTGGGGAGAGCGCTGGATCGAACAGATTGGTGATCCGCTGCCAGGCATGCCGACAATCGTTGATGACCTGGCCGCCGCCAACGTCCCCATGTTTGCGCTGACCAATTATGGCGAGGCGTTCTGGCAGCAGCATCGCGCCCGTGACGCTTGGCTGTTCGACCGATTTCAGGGCTTCGTCGTGTCGGGTACGGAGCGGCTTATAAAGCCTGATCCGGCGATCTATCGACTGGCGCTTGAACGGTTTCGGCTGACGGCGGCTGAGGTATTCTTCGTTGATGACCGACAAGCCAATGTCGATGCCGCTACCGCCTTGGGCATCCACGCGCGACTGTTCACCGGTGCCGATGACTTGCGCCGAGACCTTTGCGAGGTGGGGTTGCTGGCCGCCTAGCGTTCGTAATTCTTCAACTCGTCGCCAACGATCTGCACGACGTGGAGCACGTTGGTGGAGCCCGGGGTGCGGAAGGGCACGCCCGCCATCACGATCACCCGGTCGCCCGCCTTGGCGATGCCGTGGCGCAACGCCATGCGCTTGCCCTTGGCGACCATTTCCTCAAAGGATTCGACATCGCGGGTGTGGACGGCGTGCGTCCCCCACAAAATGCCCAGCCGCCGCGCCGTCTCCATCTTGGGGGTCAGCACCAGGATCGGCACTGAGGGCCGTTCGCGCGCCACGCGCCGCGCGGTCGAGCCTGACACCGTGAAACAGATGATCGCCGCTGCCGATACCGTTTGCGCGATATTCTTGGCCGCTTCGGACAGGGCGTCGGCGGTGGTCGGATCGGGGCGAGTGATGGTGAAATGAACGCGGTCGCCATGCATCGGGTCTTTTTCAACCGCCTCGCCAATCGCGTTCATCATCGCGACCGATTCGGTCGGCCACGCGCCTGCCGCGCTTTCCGCCGAGAGCATGATGGCATCGGCGCCATCATAAACCGCGGTTGCCACGTCGGAGACTTCGGCGCGGGTCGGGGTCGGCGCGGTGATCATCGATTCGAGCATCTGCGTCGCCACCACCACCGGCTTGCCCTGGCGCCGCGCGGTTTCGACGATGCGCTTTTGCAGCGGCGGCACCGATTGCGGCGGCAGCTCGACGCCCAGATCGCCCCGCGCCACCATCACCGCGTCGCATTGCTCGACAATCTCGTCGAGCCGGTCGATCGCCGAGGGTTTTTCGATCTTGGCCAGCAACGCCGCCCGCCCCTGGATCAGCCGCCGCGCCTCGGCCAGATCCTCAGGCCGCTGGACGAAGCTCAACGCGATCCAGTCAACCTTCTGGTCGAGCGCGAAAGCAAGGTCGCTGCGGTCCTTGTCGGTCAGCGCCGCCATCGGCACGACGACATCGGGGACGTTCAGCCCCTTATTGTTGCTGAGCGCGCCGCCAACCTCGATGCGCGTCGTGATGCGCTCTCGGTCATGCTCGATGACGCGCAGCACCAGCTTGCCATCGTCGAGCAACAGCCGCGCACCCGGCGTAATCGCCTCAAAAATCTCGCGATGCGGCAGCTCGACGCGCGTGGCGTCGCCCGGCGTCGCGTCGCGATCAAGCAGGAAGGTTTCGCCCGTTACCAGCGTCACCTTGCCCTCGGCAAAGCGCCCGACGCGCAGCTTTGGCCCCTGCAGATCGGCAAGGATCGTCATCGGTCGGCCGAGTTTTTTCTCCAGCCCGCGAATCGCCTCGATCAGCGCGACCTTGGCGGCCTGGTCGCCATGGCTCATGTTGAGGCGGAAGGCGTCGGCGCCGGCGACGAACAGCCGTTCGATCATCTCCGCACTGCTGCTCGCCGGGCCGAGGGTCGCGAGCACGCGGACCTTGCGCGAACGGGGGCTGATCGCCTTGGTCATCTTGCGTCCGACTCCCTTTGGGGGTGTTGCCGAACAGGCTCTAGCCGCTATCTCGACGCGATCAACCGGGAGCATTCGTATGCATGATATCGAGGCGTTGGACGACGCCGTTGCCGCCGCCGCCTTTCGCCGCCTGGTGCACCATCTGCGCCACCGCACCGATGCACAGAATGTCGAGGTGATGGGGCTGGCGGGCTTTTGCCGCAACTGCCTGGGCGATTGGGTGGCCGAGGCGTCCGATGGCGCGATGGACAAGGAAGCGGGCCGCGCGATCGTCTATGGCATGCCCTATGCCGAGTGGAAGGCCAGGCACCAGGCCGAGGCGACGCCCGAGCAGCTGGCGCGGATGAAGGAAAGCGTCGCCAAAAACGGCGCTTAGTTTTTTTAATCCAGCAAGCTCGATGGCGGCATCGACGGCGATCCAGCAACGATGAGCCGACCAATAAAAACGCTGGTTGAGCGGGCGGCCACCTTCGCCTAAGGCCCGCGCCTTGCCCCGCCTCGCGCGATCGCGCCTTGGCCGGGGTGTCACCAGATACCGGGCGGAGAAGCAATGGACGACGAAACGAGCGAACTGACCCGTTCGGGCCGCGTGGCGGCGGAGGAGCTCCGCCTGCTGATCGAGCGTGCCGAGCGGCTGGAGGAAGAAAAACGCGGCATCGCCGACGACATCAAGGACGTGATGGCCGAAGCCAAGGCGCGCGGCTATGACGCCAAGGCGATCAAAAAGATCCTGGCGATCCGCAAGAAGAAAAAAGAGGAATATCAGGAAGAGGAAGCCATCCTCGAAACCTATATGGTCGCGCTGGGGATGATCTGATCCGCCAAGGGCGGGCCAATCTTCGCACGCTCATTGCCTCTCCGCCATGCTAGCGCTTTCCGCATGACCGAAGCCGAGTTCATCGCCGCCCTTCGCACGCTGCCGCTGCACCCCGGCGCGCTGGGGCTGGCGGATGATGCGGCGCGGCTAGGGGGCTTCATCCTCACCAGCGACACCATCGTCGAGGGCGTGCATTTCCTCTCCCACGATCCGGCGGGCGATGTCGCGTGGAAGCTGGTGGCGGTGAACCTGTCTGACCTGGCCGCCAAGGGCGCGGTGCCGGAAGGGGTGATGCTGAGCTATCCGCTGGGCGACACCGCGTGGGACAGCGCCTTTCTGGCGGGGCTGGGCGCGGCACTGGCGGCGTTTAACGCGCCGCTGCTTGGCGGCGATACCGTGTCGCTGCCGCCAGGCGCGCCGCGCGTCTTGACCTTGACCGCGATCGGCCGATCCGATTGTCCGAGACCGCGCAGCGGCGCCCAGGCGGGCGACGCGCTGTGGGTGACGGGCACCATTGGTGACGCCGGCGCAGGTCTGGCGGTCGCGCGCGGGGACCCGGGAACCGACGCGCTGCCGCAAGACGGTCGCGCCGTCCTGCTCGATGCCTATCGCCGCCCCTGCTCGCGGCTGGAGGAAGGGCGCGCGCTGGCGCCCCACGTCCATGCGATGATGGATGTGTCGGATGGGCTGTTGATCGATGCCGCACGGATGGCGGCGGCATCGGGGCTGGCGGTGACGATCGACCTCGCGGCGGTGCCGCTGTCGCCCGCCTATCGCGCCTTTGCGGGCGATGATCGCGCCGCGCGCCTTGTCGCCGCGACCGCAGGCGATGATTACCAACTCCTCTTCGCCGCGCCCGCCGACGCCACGCTGCCGGTGGCGGCGACGCGCATTGGGGGGTTCACGGATGGATCGGGGCTGATGCTTACGGACGGCAGCGATGACGTGGCGCTGCCTGACATGCTAGGGTTCCAGCATCAATCCTAGCGCCATCCAGATATTCCTCTCCCCTTGAGGGAGAGGAAAGCGCAGCTTAGCGCGTCAGCGCTTAGCGGAGCTTGGAGAGGGGGACTCCGCCGGTCGATGGTGAGGGAATTACCCCTCACCCAACTCCGACTAGGCAGCAAGCTGCCAAGTCTCCGTATCCAGTTCGGGGTAAACAGCGCCCCGCGCTGTTTAGGCCATGCCGGGGGCATGGCCGACCCCGAACTCCCGCAAGGGGAGAGGGGTTATCAGCCCCACATTCCACCAACCACCCCGCTTGCGCTGGCGAGTCGGTCGCTTATAGGTGGCGCACAACCTAAACGGCCCGGCGTTGCGACGGCGGGACCAACATAATCAGGGGAAGGGCAATGTTGATCGTTTATGCAGCCATGCTCTGCGGCCTTGTCGCCGTGGTCTATGGCTTCATCACCTCGGGCCAGGTGCTGCGCGCATCGGCCGGCAATGAAAAGATGCAGGATATCGCCGCCGCCATTCAGGAAGGCGCCAAGGCCTATCTGGGTCGGCAATATCGCACCATCGCCATCGTCGGCGTCATCGTCGCGGCGATCCTGTTCTTCACGCTGGGCGCGCTGTCCACGGTCGGCTTCCTGATCGGCGCGGTGCTCTCCGGCGTGGCGGGCTATGTCGGCATGAACATCTCGGTACGCGCCAATGTCCGTACCGCGGAAGCCGCGCGGGCGAGCCTGCAGGGCGGGCTGACGCTCGCTTTCCGCTCGGGCGCGATCACCGGCATGCTCGTGGCGGGGCTTGGCCTGCTCGCGATCAGCGTGTTCTTCTGGTATCTGGTCAGCGTCGCGGGGCATGCGCCCAATGACCGGGTGATTGTCGAGGCGC
>JBOFDB010000396.1:0-1967 GCA_051646545.1 Sphingomonas sp. | reverse complement strand
CAGTGATTATGAGCGCGCGTCGATGGCGCCGTCGGTCACGATGCGCTGGGACGCAGCGCGCGTCGATGGCGGCGGTTGGCGGCCTGATGCCGGCCTGGACCCGACAAGAGCGCAAATCGCGGCCAAACGCCGGTTCGATGACGCGATCAGCGCCGTCGGGCGCGGCCTGAGCGACATATTGTGGCGCATCGCCTGCGCGGGCGAGACGATGCCGGATGCCGAACGCGCGCTCGGCTGGCCGACGCGATCGGGACGCGTCGTGCTCACGATCGCGCTGGACCGGTTGGCGGACCATTATCGGCTGCCATAGGACGGGCCACCATTGCGCCGCCCGACGCTTGGTGCCATCGCAGCGCTCATCAATTTTCGCGGGAGCGCTGCAATGATCCTTTATGGCAACACCTTGTCCCCTTTCGTGCGCAAGGCGCTTGTGGTGGCGCGCGAAAAGGGCGTGGAAATGACGGTGGAGCGCGTCGGGATGGGCAACCGCCCGCCCGAATTTCTGGAAGCGAGCCCCTTCGGCAAGATGCCCGCGCTGCGTGATCCGGGCGCCGACCATGGCAAGGACTTCCTGCTCGCCGATTCAAGCGCGATCATCCATTATCTCGAGGCCAAATATCCCGCGCCCGCGCTGATCCCCGCCGACCCGATGAACCGGGCCCGTGCGATCTGGTTTGACGAATTTGCCGATACGGTTCTTTTCGCCAGCGCGGTCAAGGTGTTCTTCAACCGCGTGATCAAGCCCAAATTCCTGAATCAGGAATGCGACGAGGCACTCGCCGCCCAGGCAATCGAGACCGAATTGCCGCCGATGTTCGATTATCTGGAGCGTACCGTGCCCGATTGCGGCTATCTGGTCGGCGGCGCGATCAGCATCGCCGACATTTCGGTCGCCAGCATGTTCGTCAATATGCGCCACGGCGCGCACGCGGTCGATGCCGCCAACCACCCGCGCCTTGCCGCTTATGTGACGGGCATTATCGAGCGGCCCAGCTTTGCCAGCATTGTGAGCGCCGAGGAACGCTTCCTGGCGGCAGCATAACCGGCGGATTGCGACGGCGGCCGCGCGCGCTACATAGGCGCGATGCGCTTTGCCATCACCAAGGTCCATGGATCGGGCAATGATTTCCCGTTGATCGACGCGCGGGCGCTCGCCCTCGCGCCCGAGCAATGGGCGGTGGTCGCCCGCGCGCTGGCCGATCGCGCCGGGCCGGTGGGCGGCGACGGATTGCTGCTGCTCGGCCTTGGTGACCACGCGCATCCCTTTGCGATGTCTATGTTTAATAGCGATGGGTCGGAGGCGGAGACGTGCCTCAATGGCTTACGCTGCGTCGCGCGGGCGGGCTTTGCCGCACTGGGGATCGATCGCGCGTCGGTGAAGCTCAAGACCTCCGCCGCGATGGTCGCGCGGGCGGATGACATGGCGCCGGGCGTTTATACCGTGCGCGAGACGGCGGGGCCGGCGGGAACAGATACGCCCGCCTTCCCCATCATCGGCGCGCCAGAGCGGCTGATCGAAGCCGCGCTGCCGATGCTCGGCTCGCCCCGCGCCTTTACCGCCGTCACCATCCCCAACCCCCACCTCATCAGCTTTGTCGAGCGGGTCGACGATGCCGAGCTGCAGGCGCTCGGCGAGATCTGCGAGGCAGCGCCCGACTGGCTGCCCAATCGCGCCAACGTCTCGTTCGTCGAGATGCGTGGCGGCGACATCTTCTGCCGGACGTTCGAGCGCGGCGTCGGCCTGACCGACAGCTGCGGCAGTGCGATGGCGGCGAGCGCCTATGCCGCCTGCCTGACCGGCCGCCTGCCCTACGCCCGCCCGCTCACCGTGTTCAACCGCGGCGGCATGGTGCGGGCAGCGGCGGGCGAGGACGGCATGGTGACGCTGGAAGGCAATGCGACGGTGGAATGGGAAGGCGAAGTGACCGTCGACCTTGCGCGCGGCGTGGCGAGCGACCTGGTGCTGA
>JBOFDB010000195.1:0-3740 GCA_051646545.1 Sphingomonas sp. | reverse complement strand
GGCCCGAGGCGCTGCGCGACCGGGCAGGCGAGACGTTAAGCGTGCCGCTGGGCGTCATGCTCGATTCGGCGCGGGCGCTGTTGCAGGCGAGCGAGGTCAATCGCCAGACCTTGCCCGACGAGATCCGCGCCGATTGGCTTGCCCCTGACGGGCGGGCGCGCGTCGACGTGTTCCCCAAGGGTGACAGCAACAACAACCACATATTGCGGCTCTTTTCGTTCGCGGTGCGCAAGGTGGCACCGACGGCGACGGGCTTGCCGGTGGCGACGCAGGAAGGCGCCAATACAGTGGCAGGCGCGTTCATTCAGGCCGGCATTATCGCGCTGGCACTCGTCAGCGTGCTGCTGTTCCTGGTGCTGCGCAGCTTTACCGAAGTCGCCTTCACGCTCGCGCCGGTGGTGCTGTCGGGGTTTTTGACGCTCGGCACCTGCGTGCTGATCGATCAGCCGATCAACTTCGCCAATATTATTGCCTTCCCGTTGCTGTTCGGCGTCGGCGTCGCGTTCCACATTTATTTTGTGATGGCGTGGCGGCGCGGCGCCACCGACTTGCTGCAATCAAGCCTGGCGCGCGCGGTGCTGTTCAGCGCGCTCGCCACCGGAACGGCGTTTGGCGCGCTCTGGCTTTCTGATCACCCTGGCACGGCCAGCATGGGCAAAATCCTGATGCTGTCGCTGGCGTGGACATTGGTCTGCGCGCTGATCTTTGAACCCGCCTTGCTGGGGCCGCCCAAAAATGGCGAGGGCAAGCCCGCTCTTTAAGCGAGTCAGGCTTTCGGCGCGTCGGTCGGCGGCGTGGGGGCGGGGGGCGCCGGATCGATCGGCGGCGGGGGTGTCGTTTCGGTAACGGGCGGCGTCGGCGCCGCTGCTGGCGTTGGCGTGGTCGACTCGGTCGGGCGAACGCCTTCTTTCGGCGCCCCCTTCGGCGTCGCTGGCGGCGCCGGCATCTCGACCGTCGGGGTCAGCGGCAGGGGAGCGGCTTTCAACCCGGCTTCGGGATCGGCGAGCGGATCGTCAAAGCTGTCCTTTGGCTTGGCGCCCTTAATGTCGTTGATTTCCGCCAGCCGCGCCTGAAGATAGACCGAGCGAAGCGTCGCATAGGGGTCTGCCGCGCCATCGAGCAACGCCTTGAAATCGGCGTCGCTTTCGGCGCGCAAATCCAGCCCGCCGACCAGCCCCGACGACAGCTGATAATCGCCGCGATCAAAGGGTTCGCCGACCGCAATCGGGTACAAAATATTTTCCACCTGCCCGCCCAGCAAGTCGCGCAGCGTCGTCGGCCCAAAGAACGGGATGAAAATATAGGGGCCAGGGCCAACGCCATAGCGCCCCAGGGTATCGCCAAATTTATTGTCGTGATGCGGCAGGCCGGCAGTCTTGGCGACATCGGCAATGCCGCCGACACCGACCGTGCTGTTGATGACAAAGCGCGACAAGGTCTGCGCCGCGCGCTTGGGCTTCAGCTGCAGCACGTCATTGGCAAAGACCAAAGGCTCGGACAGGTTGGAAATAATGTGCCTGATGGCGGTGCGCAGAAATTTCGGCACGACATCCGTATAAAACAGCGCGATCGGGCGGAAAACGGCCCGGTCCGCGTGCTGGTGAAACGCGTAAAGCTTGCGATTGAGCCCCTCCCAGGGGTCGCCCTTGGCGTGGTGGTGCTCGCCGACCACGGCGGCGTCAGGCGTCACGCCCGGGGGGCTGGGGTCTGCCGCGGCGGCCACCGGTGGCGCGCTGGCGGCGGGCGTCGGCTGTTGCGGCGGCGTCGGCGTCGATGTTCCGGGCGGCGGCGAGGCGACTTGCGCGGCGCGCACCTCTCCTGTGGCGAGCAATGCCGCGATCAGCAACGCGCCCCCCGCGCCGCGCCGGATCTCCCCCTGGTTCAGCTCGCCGCCTTGTTCGCCAGTTGATTGACATGCCCGATCAGCGCGCGCACCCCGCCCTTGCCGACGATTCCCTGGAAATCGTCGCGCCGCGTCGCGAGCTGACTGATCGAATTGCGATAGAACACGTCGACGATCTTCCACTCGCCGCCCGATTGGCGCAAGCGATAAGAGATCGCCACACTCTCGCCATGCGGCTGGGTGAGCATCGTCTTGACGAGCTTGTCGGTACCGCGCGTCTCCACCTTGGGATCGACGACGAATTGCTGGCCCGACCAGCTATCAAAATTGGCGGCATATTGATTGATGGTGAGCTTGCGGAACGACGCAACCAGCTGCGCGCGATCGGCAGGCGTGGCGTTGTTCCAGGCAGGCCCGACCGAAACACGCGCCATGAACGGCAGATCGAAGGCGCGGTCAACCACGGGCGCGATCTCATTTGCGCGGCCCTGAAAGCCCAGGCGGCTGCCACCTTTCATGATCTTGATCAGGCCATCGCTCAAGGCCTGAACCGGCGCGCGGGCGGGATCCACTGACTGCGCCATGGCTGGCGCCACCATCGCGGCCATGGCAACGCCAAGGCCAGTCGCAAAACGAAACGTCATCGGTACCTCTTTCAACGGTCGATGCCCGCGCCGCCCGATTAGGACCGCGCGTCACGGCCGTCTACCTCTGTCTTCCCCATCCTTAATGTCGCCTGTCGCGCCATCAGGAGCAAGCCCGCCAACGCAAAAAACTGTGGCCGCGCTGCATCAGCGCACCGATCCGGCGCGGTTCGTCCCATAAGGACGCGTCTTTGTCGCTTTTCATGATCCATTGCACAAGCTAAATGCTGTAGTGCAACGACGGTCATCGGCTGGACCGTGGGGGTTTGCGCACAGTTACGCCACAATCATGGTCGATTCTGGCCGTTTACCACGCGTAACCAGATCGGGGGAACGAAAGGACCATCGTTTGCAAGTAATCCTGGCCAATCCGCGTGGATTTTGCGCGGGGGTCGTGCGCGCCATCGACATCGTTGAACGCGCGATCGATCTTTACGGCGCCCCCATCTATGTCCGCCACGAAATCGTGCATAATCGACATGTTGTCGACACCTTGCGGCGCAAGGGCGCGGTGTTTGTCGAAGAACTGACCGAAGTGCCCGATGGCGCCCGCACCGTGTTCAGCGCGCATGGCGTGTCGCGCGCGGTTGAGGCCGAAGCGGCGACTCGCCACTTGCCCGTGCTCGACGCGACATGCCCGCTCGTTACCAAGGTCCATAATCAGGGGCGCCGCTATGCCAATGCCGGGCGCGCGCTGGTGCTGATCGGCCATGCCGGCCATGCCGAGGTTGAGGGCACGATTGGCCAGATCGATGCGCCCATCCACCTCGTCCAGTCCGAAGCCGATGTCGCCGCACTTGATCTGCCCGACGATGCGCCCGTCGCCTATATCACCCAGACGACGCTGTCGGTGGATGATACGCGCGGCATCATCGCCGCGCTGCGTGCGCGGTTCAGCGACTTGATCGGCCCCGACGTGTCCGACATTTGCTATGCCACGCAAAACCGCCAGACGGCGGTTCGCGAACTGTGCCGCCATGTCGATCTGCTGCTCGTCGTCGGCAGCGCCAACAGCTCCAATTCCAGCCGCTTGCGGGAAATCGGCGTTGACCAGGGGCTGCCCAGCTATCTCGTCGCCGATGGCAGCGCGATCGATCCGGCATGGCTGGTCGGGGTGGAGCGGGTTGGCATCACCGCAGGCGCCTCGGCACCCGACGAATTGGTCGACAGCGTCATTGCCCGGCTGCGCCGCCACGGCCCGATCGAGGTCACCGAATTGGCGGGTATTAAGGAAACACTGGAATTTAGCCTGC
>JBOFDB010000601.1:0-8290 GCA_051646545.1 Sphingomonas sp. | reverse complement strand
CGGGGCGCGCGGCGAGGTGGCCATTTTCGATACGGCCGCCATGCGCATCAAAGACCATCGGCAGCGTGCCGTCGAAAATGCCCGTCGCATTCAGATTGCTGAAGTTGAACTGCAGCAGGAATTGCGCGGCATCGACCCCGGTCATCTGAAACGTCAGGTGTCGCTCATGGTTTTCGGTAAAGTCGAGCAGGGTCGGCTGGAGGTGAAGCGTGCCGCCGGCAAAGGGCCAGTCCGCGCTTGCGACATCGACACGTTCCCCGCTCAACAGGCGGTAGCGGACGGTGCCATTCTCGACCACCACGCCGGTGTTGATGCTGGCAACGGTGGCGGTCTGGTCGGGCGCGCTTTCGAGGTTGAGCAGGTCGGTGAAGTGGATGCGGGTGGAAAGCCCGCTCACCGGGCCAAACAACGCCGCAAGGTCGGCGCCCTTGGTCGCGAAGTCGCCATCGCTCGTCACCGCATCGGGCGTCCAGCGGATATGGCCCTCGCCAGTGATGGTCGCAGCGACATTGGCCACCACGCCCTTGGCGAGCGGCGTCAGATCATCGGGCTGAAATCCCTTGCCGAACGCGAGGTCGGGCACGGCCAGCTCAGCCTTGCCGTCGCCGCTGCCGAAATCATGGTCGATCGTGACGTTGCTGATCACCGTGCCGCTGGCGGGATGGACCAAATTGCCGGTCGCGGTCAGGCGATCATCGGCGATCGTCAGCGTCACGCCCCGGGCGATAAGCGGCACATAGCGCGGGCTGGGCGCAGCATCGGCGACCGTCAGCTTGCCGGTTGCAACCAGCCGGTTGTCGTGCCACGACCAGTCGCCATCGGCGGCAGACAGGTCAATCGGGACATGGCCGATCTGGCCGTGGCCGCCCGTAAAATGCCCCGCGGCCCTGCCGTTCCGATACGCGCCGTCGAGCGTGGCGGCGGCAATGGCGGTCGTGCCGCCGCTGCCGCCGATCCGCACGGCAACACTGGTTGCGCCAAAATGCCCGTCCGTCATCGTGGCGCGGGCGGCGGCGGCTCGCAGGGCGAGATCGCCGCTCCCCCAATGGCCATTGAGGTTGATGGCGCCTGTGCGAATGCCACCGCCAATCCGACCATTGGCAAAGCTGATCATCGCGCCGCCGATTGGGCATAGCGACAGGCGAGGGCTGACAAGCGCCAGGCTGGCAAGCTTTACTTGCTCCGCGCCGACGGGCACGCAGCGCGCATTGACGGCCAGGCGCCGCCCGTCCCATGTTGCAGCGAGCGGCAGCGTTGCGCCTTGAACATCGCCGCCTGCGACGGGGCCGCTGAAGCGCGCCAATCCCGCCACCCGCACGTCTGCCCCCGCTCGGCTTGCGATGCTGACATTGTCCAGCGCCAGCGCCGCGCCGCCAGCGGCATAACGCGCCATGCGGCCGACCGCGCTGATCGTGCCATCGGCGGTGCTGGCGATGCGCAGCGCGACATCGGGCAAGCCGCCCCCGCTGATGGTCGCGATGCCATCGCCCGTCGTCGCGCCGTTGGCGAAATTGACCACGATGCCGCGACCGCCGTCAAATGTCGCGCGGGCGCCGTCTTGCGATTGGGCGGCGAGCCGGTTGAGCGTCGCGCGCCCGGCATGGGCGGCGGCATCGATAGCGATCGAAGCGGTAAAGGCGGTGTCCGCCGACGCCCGCGCCACGGCGGGGCCAAGCCGCGCGATCAGCGGCGCGACGGGCGTTCCCGCCACCTGGCCATCCAGCCGCGCCACGCCCCGTCGCCATCGATCGGCCAACGTCGCGCGCCCGCCGACCGTGCCGTTGAACCGCAGGGCGTTATTGGCCAATCGATAATCGCCGGCCAGGGTCGCGCCGCGCACGCTCACCAGGTCGGATGCGGCAATGCGGGCAGCGGCCATTGTCAGCCGACCCGTTGTGGCCAAAGGCCCGCCATCGAACCCGATTCCGCCTTCAACGCCCGTTGCAATCGTGCCGCCGCGCGCGACCCGGTCCGCCCTCATTCGGCCAGTGCCGCGCCAATGGTCGAGCGCGGGCGATAGCGTCGTCGCTTGGTCGAACCGCACGCCGCTGGCCCGCACACCGCCACACTCCAACCGGTCGGCCCTGATCGGCCCGGTCAGGCGCAGCCCCGTTGCGCGCGTGTCAATCGTTCCGGCGAGGGTTACGGCGCTCGCGGCGCATCCCTGCAGCGCCAGCGTCGGCGCCTGTCCACGCAATGTCCCGCGAAAACCGCTATCGAGCCGCCCCCGCCCGGCAAGCCGCAGCACCACTGGCCCGGCTGGCGTCGTCAGATCAAGGCCGCCATCGCCGAGATCAAGGTCGATCGCGGGCAAGGCAAAGGGTTTGCCCGGCGCCGCAGGGATCAGCCGGTCGACGCTGCCCAGAGTCAGGCGGCCATTGGCGATCCGCCCGCGCAACCGCAAATGCCCCGCCCGCACACCCACCACATGCGCGCCATCAAGGCCGAAATGCGTGTCCAGCTCGATCCAGTCGGCGACCAGATCGGGCTGCATGGGATCGCCCAGCACGACGTCGATCAGCCGCTGCCGCGTCAATCCCAGCGTCGCGATGCGATAGCGTGCCGGGACGTGCCATTCGGCCAGCTTATGGTCGATCAGCTCGGTCGCGATCGGTCGCCGCGCGCCCCATAACCCCGCAATCACCGCCAGCGACGCGACGCCGGCGATCAGCGAGACCGGACGACGGCGGAGCAATGACGATGCGGCGCCTGCGCGCGGTTCGCCTTCCCCTGCCGCTGACACCCGTTCCAACTCCCTCGTCCGTGCTGGCCCACCAGGTTTCTAATCGCGGCAACGCGAATTTCCTACCGCCCCGACAGTGCAACCGGTGGCGCAACGATCAACCGATGGATAGCGCTGATGTTCCGCCATGCGCCCGGCAACCGCAATCCATAACGTGAAGGGCAGTATGCCTTAGATCGATTGCGCCGCCCCTAAGGCGCGGCGGAGCACATGATTTGACGAAGGCTGTCGGCGCCCTTGGCGACAAAGCCTTGGCGACGCCCGGTATTGCTGCCAAAGAGGCTGGATGACAGGGTTCCGGGCCGCCACTCTTGCCGAGCTAGCGCAGCTGGCGGGGGTCTCGGTTGCCACCGTGTCGCGCGCTTTGGCTGGCAATCCTGCCATTGCCAAAGCGACCCGCGCGCGGATCGAGGCGCTCGCGGACGAGCATGGCTTTCAGTTGAACCGGGCAGCGCGCAATTTGCGGCTGAAGCGAACCGGGGCAATCGGGGTGGTCCTGCCGCTGGGGCATGAAGCCGATCAGACTCTGTCAGACCCGTTTTTCATGAGCCTATTGGGGCCGCTCGCCGACGCCATTGCCGATCGCGGCCATGATCTGCTGCTGTCGCGCGTCATCCCCACCGATGATCGCTGGCTCGACCGCATTGTCGACGCCGGCCGCGTCGACGGCGTCGTCATCATCGGCCAGTCCGACCAGGTCGACACGATCGAGCGCGTTGCCGCCCGTTACCCCCCTTTGGTGGTGTGGGGGGCGGCCTTGCCGGGCCACGTGCAGACCACGGTCGGGTCCGACAATGTCGCGGGCGGGCGCCTCGCGGCCGAGCATCTGCTGGCGCAGGGGCGGCGGCGCCTGGCCTTTTTCGGCAATGTCGGGGTGCCGGAATTCGCCGCACGCTTCGCCGGCTTTCAGACGGCGCTGGCGGCGGCGGGGCTGGGCGAAGGCACGTTGCTGCCAATGCATCTGACCAGCGAGTCATCCTATAGCGCGATCGAAGACTATCTGGGCGGCCATCCCGCGCCTGACGGGATCGTCGCGGCATCGGACGTGATCGCGATGAGCGCGTTGCGAGCGCTCGCCGTGCACGGCAAGCGCGTGCCGCAGGACGTGAGCGTGATCGGCTATGACGACGTGCCCATCGCCAACCACACGACGCCGCCGCTCACCACCATCCGCCAGGACGTGGCGGGGGGCGCGCGGTTGATGATCGACTTGCTGTTCCGCCGGATGGACGGCAGTGACACGGCGTCCGTGGCCATGCCCCCCGAATTGATCCTGCGCGGCTCGGCCTAGGCCGCCGCGATGACCGGCGACCGCGCATTGGGTCGATGAACGGAAGCAACTCCAACGGCTTCGAGGGAGCATTGCTCGATGCCAACACCTTCCCGCTCGAACTGGTTCAACAGGCGAGCGCCTTCACCTTTGACATTCAGCTGCCGCCGTCTCCTCAGTCAGTGCCGCCAGTCTGATGCGTTCCGCTCTGCCCAAGACGCATGGTAGCCGGTTACCCTGACGATCTTATCCTACGCCACTCGCGGAAACCCGGCTGCCTGGCGCGCTGCGGCGGCGCCGGCGCGGATGAAGCTGTGGTCGGATCCCTGGAGGAAAAGGCGGGCGCCTTTGGCTTGCCAATGCGCCACATCTTCGTTGCGCGGCACGAACATGCCGACCGGGCGACCGGCGGCCGCGCAAACGTGGAGGATACGATCGACCGCGGCGATAACGATCGGCGCATCCGGCCCCGGCGCGTCGAGCGCGACCGTCAGATCGATGCGGCCGATAAAGAGCATGTCGATGCCTGGCACCGCCGCAATCTCTCCGATCGCCTCAAGTGCCTCCAAATCCTCGATCTGCGCGATGACCACGGTGCGAGCGGCGCTTGCGGCGCGATGGTCGCCCATTGCCGACAGCCCATAGCGCGCGGCGCGCGAGGAGCCGGCATAACCTCGGCCACCCGGCTCATACCGCGCGGCTTTGGCGGCGAGCGCGGCTTCCTCGGCGCTGCGGATATGCGGCAGCAGCACGCCATCGGCGCCGCAATCGAGCGCGTTCAGGATATGCTCGGGCGCGGCCGTCGGCGTGCGGACGATCAGCGGCAGATCGTGCGCGCGCGCCGCCATGGTGCACAGGTCGATCGCGGCGCGATCAAATGGCGCATGCTCGGCATCGAGACAGAGCAGATCGATGCCGCTGGTCGCCAACACCTCGACCAGAATGGGCGAGGGGGTCTTGAGGAAAGTGCCGAACAACGCCTCCCCGGCGGCGATGCGGTTTTTCAGCATCATGCCGATACCCGCTGGCTGGCGAGCGCCGCCCCCTCTGCCAGTGTTGCCAGCTTCGCCCAGACGATTTCGGGGTCGACCGCGCCGAAACCGGCAAAGGTCGAAAAACCGCAATCGGTGCCGGCGATCACCCGGTCAGCGCCGAACAGGTCGATGAACGGACGCAGCCGGTTGGCGACGACTTTGGGGTGTTCGATGAAATTGGTCGTCGAATCGATCACGCCGGGGATCAGCACCTTGTCGTCGGGCACCGCCGCGAGGTTGTCGGCAAACGCCTCCGCATCATGCTGGTGGCGTGGATTGGCGGTTTCGAACAGCAGCCCGGCAGGCTTCGCCTTCATCAGCACGGGCAGGATCAGCGCCATCTCGACGTCGCAATGGTGGGGGCCTTCATAATTGCCCCAGCAGACATGCATGCGGACGCGGTCAGCGGGCACGTTGCGCAGCGCGTGGTTGAGCACGGCGACATGCCGCTCGATCAGCCGCAGATATTCGGTATCGCTGCGATCCTTGTACATCATGTGCCGCCCCAGCCCGAGATCGGGGCTGTCGAGCTGCAGGATCAGCCCGGCGCCGACAATCGCCTCATATTCCGGCCGCATCGCCTCGGCGAGTGCTTCCAGATAGGCATCGTCGTCGGGGTAGTGATCGTTCGGCTGGAACAGCGCGATGACGCCGGGCGATGCCGCATTCATGAAGCCTGTGGGGTTGCCATGGTTTGCGCGCGCGGCGTCAAACCGACGAATGTCATCGTGAAGCGGGGCAAGGGTGACGGGATGGACTGGCCCGACGCAGCGCGGTCGGCGATAGCTGGGCGTGCCGCCACCCTTCGCCTGGCGTTCGAGAAAGCTGGGGAATGCCTCAAGATCGGCGGGTGCGCGGCGCGGGCTATCGCCGTCAAAACCGCTGATCCGGTCCTTGATATAGGTCGCATAGCTGATCTTGGCCATTTCACCGTCGGAGACGATGGTGATCCCGGCCTCAACCTGGCGTGCGACCGCCTTGTCGACCTCGGCGGCGACAACCGCGTCGAACCGTGCGGCATCGACCGGCTCGCCACGTTCCGCCGCAAACAGCAATTCGGTCAGCTCGGCACCGCGCGGCAGCGATCCGACATGCGTCGTCTTGATGGTGGTCATGCATGTTCCCTGATGTCGTGAAGCCAGCCGATCAGGCGATCGGCGAGCAGGTCGGGCTGTTCGAGCGGCAGCAGGTGCCCCGCGTCGGCGATCACCGCCAGCGTGGCGCGCGGGCCGATCTCGCTTGCCCAGCGATGATGCCAGTCGGGCGGGCAAAGCCGGTCCTCCGCACCACAGGCAAGCAACACCGGCACGTCGATGGTCGACAGCACGGGCCGCAGATCGGGGCGGGTGCGCAGGGCTTCGCTTTGATCGACGAAGCTATCCGCACCGAGCGCCATCGCCATCGCCATGGTCATCGCGCGCAGCGCCTGATCGTCCCGGTGCGACGCCGCCAGATAATTGGGCTTTAGCTCATCGCCGACAACGCGAGCCAGTCCGCCGTCGCGCACATCGGCCTGTTGACGGGGGCGGGCGGCCGCGCGATCGGGCAGGTCGGCGCCGGCGTTGAGGGCGATCAGCCCCAGCGCCTCGATCCGCTCGGGCGCCTGCCGCCACATCTCCAAGGCGACGATCGCCCCCATCGAAAAACCGACCGGGGTGATCCGCGCCGGGGCGGCGGCGAGCGCGCTTGATGCCATGGCCGCGATCGTTGCCTGCCCGCTCGCCAGATCGGCAACCGTCCAGCGCAGACCGGCGGCGTCGAGGCGACGGCCAACCGGTGCCCATAGCCGCGCGTCGCACATATTGCCGGGGAGTAGCAGGAGCGACGCGGACATGATCAGCCCAGTCGCGCTGAGGCGCCAGGGATCAAATCGCCCGAAAACAGGCGACGTTCCGGGCCGATCGAGGGATCTTCGATGCGCTCGACCAGCATCGCGATTGCCGCCTCGGTCATGCGACGGACGGGCTGGCGCACCGTGGTGAGCGCGTAGCTCGCCCATTTGGCGGGCGCCACGCCGTCAAACCCCACCACCGAAAGCTGTTCCGGCACGTCCAGCCCGAAATCGATCCGCGCCGCGTCCATGGCGCCCAATGCCATCACGTCGTTGGCAGCGATGATGGCGTCGACCGGACCCTGATGCAGCAAGCGCACCGTCGCGGCATGGCCCGATTCATAGGAAAAATCGCCGCGGTCGATCGGAACCGGGGTGATGCCGGCATGCGCCAGCCGGTCGACTGCGGCGCGGACATGCGCCTCCCCGACCGTCGAATCCGTCGGCCCGGCGATGATGGCGAAGCGGCGCGCGCCCGACGCGATCATGCCGTCGACCAGCATTGCTTCGCCCGCCCCCGATTCGCACATGACCGAGGCGACCGGCGCATCTTCCATCTGCCGGTTGTAGAGCACCAGCGGAATCCGGGCGGCCCGAAAGGCGGCCGCCTGATCGTGCGATAGCCGCGCGGCGACGATCGCCCCGTCGACCTGATAGCGCCAGATCTGGTCGATGATCGCGTCAATCTCGCCTTCATGCGCCAGGGTAAATAGCAACACGCGGATCCCGCGTGCCGACAGCCGCGTCGTCAGCTCGGCGAGCACTTCGGGATAATGGAGATTGGTCAGATTGGAGATGACGACCGCGACCATGTTTGACCGACGCGTGATCAGCCCCTGCGCAATCGCGTTGGGCCGGTAGCCAAGCTGCGCCGCCGCCGCCATGATCCGCTTGCGCATCGCCGGCGATACTGACCCGCCTTCTCGAAAGCACCGCGACACGGCCGATTGCGAGACCCCGGCAATCCGCGCCACGTCATAGGATGTGCCCCGCCGCTCCAGCGTCTTGACGGGCGGCTTGTTCCTGGCGGCCATCGCACTTTCCTTCGGCTTAAGCCCGCCAAGGCAAGCGGGCCCGACCGCAACAGCTGGTCGGACCCGCTCTATCGCGATTGATGCGACAGCGCCAAGCGTCAGAACTTCGCACTCGCACGGGCGCCGAACATGCGCGGTGCATCGAAATTCTCGTTGAGGCCGCCGGAGCCGAAGGTGGCGCGGTTGAGCGTGATCTTGTTCGTCACGTTATTGACGAAAAGTTCGAGGCCAAATCGGTCGTCGGCAGAGGCCCAGCCAAGCCGCAGGTCCAGCTTGGCGAAGGACGATTGATGATCGAGCGACTTGTTGAAATCGGTCAGGAAATAATCACCCGAATAAAGCACGGTCACCTGCGGCGTGATCCGCCCGCTCTTGCCA
>JBOFDB010000017.1:0-8768 GCA_051646545.1 Sphingomonas sp. | reverse complement strand
CGGCGCGAGGGGCAGCGGCACATTTCGGTATTCCGCGTCGGGCGCCTGGTGGTGGATGGGCAGGACCAGCTTTGCGTCGTCCGCAACATTTCGGCGGGCGGGATGAAGATCGAGTGCAATTCGCCCCCGGCAACGCATCTGCGCGTGCGCGTCGATTTACGGTCGGATCGCTGCCTGGAGGCGACGGTGCGTTGGTCGCGCGCGCGCGAAGCGGGCCTTGCCTTTGATGCCCCGATCGATGTCGCAGAAATTCTGCGCGAGGAACGTCTGTCGATCCGCCGTCAACAGCCGCGCGCGCCGCGCTTCGTCCGGTCGGGCCATGTCCGCATTATGGCGGCGCAGCGGATCATTGATGGCGAACTCAGCAATATCTCGATCAATGGCATTGCCGTGCGTACCGAGGAAAAGCTGGCGCGCGACGAGCCGGTGATCGCGGTCATCGACGGGCTTGGCGCGACGCATGCCTTTGCCCGCTGGAGCAATGGCAGCGAGGCAGGCTTCAGGCTGAATTCGCCATTATCCTATCGGGCGCTGGCCGAATGGCTGGACGCCAAGCGGGCCTGATCGACGGCAGGTGAAGCGCCGGGCTTCACCAACTTGACAGCGGCCGACCTTCATCCCCTAATCCTATCGTCAGCGACTAAAGGGGGACGTCAGCTTGGCGACGACATATCGGTTCGCACCATTTCACCGGCTTGATCGCCGCGCGGTGCTCATTTGCTTTGCGATCATCGCGGCCGTGCTGGTGGCGGGCTTTACCTATGACATGACCGTTCGCGAAACATGGAACCCGCTGGGCTATCCCTGGTACGTCCATGTTCACGCGCTAACCTTTGCCGGCTGGATCGCGCTGTTTCTGGCGCAAATCGGGCTGGTGCGCGCCGGCCAAGTCGCGCGACACCGTCGGCTGGGCCGTCTTGCGCTGATTTTCCTGCCATTGATGGCGTTTTTCGGACCGGCGACGGCGATCTGGGTCAAAACGGCGCGGGTTCACATCGCCGATCATAGCCTGGCCTTTGCGGGGACGCAGTTCACCAACGTGCTCGGCTGCATTGTGCTGCTGGCGGCGGGGTTGTTGCTGCGCCGGGATGCCCCCACGCACAAGCGGCTGATGCTGATGGGCACCATCGCGATTACCGAGCCGGGTTTCTCGCGCCTTATCTATGATCCGATGGCGGCGTGGCTGGGGGAAAGCCCGGTTGCCTATTATTTCGACACTTATGTGGGCACATTATGCCTGATGCTCGCGGTCGGCGCTTATGATCTGGCGACGCGGCGGCGGCTTCACCCCGCCTATATCGCCGCCTTTTTCTGGGTGCTGGCGAACGAAATCCTGGCGGTATGGCTTTATTTCCAGCCCTGGTGGACTGAATGGATGCGGGCGTTGACGCACCACTAGGTTGTGAACTCATAAACGGCCGCGTTCGGCATAGGGACTTAACGACCGGCCAGGGGTAGGAAGTGGACATCCGCTTTCACCGTCGCCCCGTGCTTGACACGGGGCTTGGCTTTTCTTCTGCCGCCGCCGTGACGTGGGAGCGGTCGGCGCGGGACCGGGCGCAGATTCGCCGCGCCCCGTGTCAAGCACGGGGCGACGAAGAGGAGATTGGTGGACTTTGGAGCGGAAGCCGACAGGCCGCTTCAATGAGGCTACGGCCTAGGCAATTACCCGATCGGCGCATCAAGGCTGGCGGGTGGCACGCTGAACCATTTGGGGCCAGCCTCGGTCATTTGGAAACAATCCTCCAGCCGGACGCCGAACTTGCCCGGCAAATACAGCCCGGGTTCGTTGGAAAAGCACATGCCGGCGGCAAGCGGGGTCGTTTCGCCGTGGACGAGGTTGACCGGTTCGTGCCCGTCAAGCCCGATGCCATGGCCGGTGCGGTGGGACAGGCCGGGCAGCTTATAGCGGGGGCCATAGCCCAGGCTTTCATAATAGCGCCGCACTGCGTCATCGACTGATCCCGCTGCGGCGCCGATCCGCGCGGCCGCCAGCGCCACTTGCTGGCCCTTGGCGACTTGATCCCACACGCGGCGTTGCTCGGCGTTCGCCGCCCCGTAAACGAAGGTGCGCGAGATATCGGATTGATAGCCGTTGACGGTGCAGCCGCAGTCCATCAGCACGACTTGCCCGTCACCCACACGCTGTGGCGCGCGGCTGCCATGCGGATAGGCGGCTGCCTCGCCGATCAGGACCAGCGCGAATTCGGGGCTGCCGCCCAGTTTCACCGTCGCGGCATTCATCAGCGCGGCGATCTGGCTGGGTGCCATACCCTTTTCAACGCGCGGATGGACCCAGCGATACGCCGCCATCGTCACATCCGACGCGGCTTGCATCAGCGCGATTTCCGCTGGCGTCTTGATCATCCGGCAACCGCGAACAATGGGGTTGGCGGATACCAGCTTCGCGTCACTCAGCGCATTTCGCAGCCCACCGACCGCGAAGTAGCGCACCGATTCCTCTATCCCCACGGGTTGCGCGGCAAGCTTTCGGTCTTTCAGAAACCCGGCGACCAGCGCCAGCGGGTCTTCATCCTCTTGCCACACCCGCACTTCGGCCTCGATGCCGAGCGTCTGGCGCACCGACGGTTCCTCGAAAAAGGGGGTGACGATGCAGGGCGTGCCCTCAACCGGGATGATCGCCGCGGTCAACCTTTCGCTGCGGTGCCATTCGACGCCGGTGAAATAGATCAGGCTGGCGCCGGGTTCGATGATCACCGCGCCGATGCCGCTTGCCTTCATCAGCGATTGCGCGCGGGCGAGGCGCGCCTCCCGCTCCATGCGGCCGATGCGAGGCACCGTGGTGGTAATGTCGCGCAGCCCGGCAAGATCGGGCTCGGCGGCGCGGACGATCGCGGGCAGCGCCCCCAATAGCGGCAGTATCGCCGCCGCGCCCAGCACACCCCGTCGGCTCGGTTTAAGGTCATCGCGCAGCATCTGGGGCCCCTTGTTGGTGATCGCCGGTACGTTACGGCGCTTGACCGCGCCGCTGCAACCCCGCACCGACAAGGCAGTTGGGGAGGGATTCCATGGCCAAAAGGCTGACGCTGTTCATTCTGATCGGGCTGGTGCTGGGCCTGGCGATGGGCTGGGCAATCAACGCCCAGATCGATGACGGCAGCGCGGCGGCGGCCGCTCAGCTAAAAGACATCGCGCATTGGTTTTCGATCGTGACGACGGTGTTCCTCAGCCTCATCAAGATGATCATCGCACCGCTGGTGTTCGCGACGCTGGTAACCGGCATCGCGCATATGGGGGATACCGGCACGCTGGGTCGGGTCGGCGCCAAGTCGCTATTGTGGTTCATCGGGGCGAGCCTGATGTCGCTGTCGCTGGGGCTGGTGCTGGTCAATCTGTTGCACCCCGGCGTCGGCCTCAACCTGCCGTTGCCCCCTGCGACTGCCGATGCCGTGGTCGACAAGGGCAATTTCGATGTCGCCAAGGTCATCACCCACGTCTTTCCGACCTCGATCATCGATGCGATGGCGAAGAACGAGATTTCGCAGATCGTCGTCTTTTCGGTCTTTTTTGGCGTGGCGGTGAACGCAGCGGGCGCGGCAGCGGCACCCTTGGTCAAAGCGGCGGAGGCATTGGCGGCGGTGATGTTGAAAATCACCGATTACGTCATGCGCTTTGCGCCCTTCGCGGTTTTCGCGGCGATTGCGGCGGCGCTGACCGAGCATGGGCCGGGTGTGATCGGCAAGCTCGCTTACTTCATGGGGTCGGTTTATCTGGGCCTGGCCACTTTATGGGTGTTGTTGCTGGGGCTTAGCTTCCTGCTGGTCGGCTCGCGCACCATCGGGCTGATCCGGCTGATCCGCCAGCCGGTGCTGCTGGCCTTTTCCACTGCATCATCCGAAGCCGCCTTTCCGCGCACGCTGGAGGCGCTGGAGCAATTTGGCGTGCCCAACCGAATTGCCAGTTTCGTGCTGCCGCTCGGCTATTCGTTCAATCTCGACGGGTCGATGATGTACATGACCTTTGCGTCGCTGTTCATCGCCCAGGCCTATGGCATCGTGCTGCCGCTTGAGACGCAGGTCGCGATGCTGCTGACGCTGATGGTGACGTCCAAGGGGATTGCCGGCGTGCCGCGTGCCAGCCTGGTGGTGGTTGCCGCAACGCTGGGGCAATTCCACTTGCCCGAAGCGGGGCTGTTGCTGGTGCTGGCGATCGACCAGTTCCTCGACATGGGCCGATCCGCGACCAACGTCATCGGCAATGCCGTGGCGGCGACCGTGATCGCCAAGTGGGAGACGGGGCTGAACCCGCCCGTTGCCTCGCCGCCGCTCAACCCCTAGATCAACCGGTCATGACCTCGACCAACGATATTCGCCGCTCCTTCCTCGATTATTTCGCGAAGGAAGGGCATATGCCGGTGCCCTCGGCGCCGCTGGTGCCGCACAACGACCCGACGCTGATGTTCGTCAACGCGGGCATGGTGCCGTTCAAGAACGTCTTCACCGGGCTGGAAACGCGGCCCTATGTTACCGCGACCTCCAGCCAGAAATGCGTGCGGGCGGGCGGCAAGCATAACGACCTCGACAATGTCGGCTATACCGCGCGCCACCACACTTTCTTTGAAATGCTGGGCAATTTCTCGTTCGGCGATTATTTCAAAGATCGCGCGATCAGCCTGGCGTGGACCCTTGTTACCCGCGAATGGGGCATCGACCCTGAACGGCTGACCGTCACCGTTTATCACACCGATGACGAGGCGTTTGACCTCTGGAAAAAGGTCGCCGGCCTGCCCGACCACCGCATCATCCGCATCCCGACCAAGGACAATTTCTGGGCGATGGGCGATAATGGTCCGTGCGGGCCGTGCTCGGAAATCTTCTTCGACCATGGCGACCATATTCCCGGCGGCCCGCCCGGCTCCCCGGAAGAAGATGGTGATCGCTTCGTTGAAATCTGGAATCTGGTGTTCATGCAATATGAGCAGCAGGCCAATGAAATCGTTGGTGAACTGCCCAAGAAATCGATCGACACCGGCATGGGGCTGGAACGGATTGCGACGGTGCTGCAGGGCGTCCACGACAATTATGATACCGACACGTTCAAGGCGCTGATCGCGGCCTCGGGCGCGTTGACGCATACGCCGACCACGGGCGAGACGCAGGCAAGCCACCGGGTGATTGCGGATCACCTCCGCACCTCGGGCTTTCTGGTGGCGGACGGCGTGCTGCCCGCCAATGAAGGGCGCGGCTATGTGCTGCGGCGGATCATGCGCCGCGCCATGCGGCACGCGCATCTGCTGGGCGCGAAGGAGCCGCTGATGCACCGGCTGGTGCCTGCATTGGTGGCTGAAATGGGCGCGGCTTATCCTGAGCTCGTCCGCGCGCAGCCGCTGATCGAAGCGACGCTACAGCAGGAAGAGACGCGTTTCCGCCAGACGCTCGACAAGGGGCTGAAGCTGCTCGACGAAGCGACCGCGGGCATGAAGGCGGGCGACACGTTGCCCGGTGATACCGCGTTCCGGTTGTACGACACTTATGGTTTCCCCTTCGACCTGACCGAGGATGCGTTGCGCGCGCAGGGCCTGGCCGTCGATCATGCCGGCTTCGACGCGGCGATGGCCGAACAGAAGCGCGCCGCACGCGCCGCCTGGAAGGGATCGGGCGAACGCGCGTCGGACGATGTGTGGTTCGACATTGCCGAAGAAGCGGGCAGCACCGAATTTATCGGCTACGCCGCCGATGAGGGGGAGGGGCAGGTCGTCGCCATCGTCAAGGACGGCGCTCGGGTCGATCGGGCAGGCGCAGGCGACGCCGTGCAGATCGTCACCAACCAGACGCCTTTCTATGGGGAAAGCGGCGGCCAGATGGGCGATGCCGGCACCATCACCAGTGAGTCCCGATTGAAGGCGCGCGTCAGCGATACGCAGAAAGCGCTGGGCCGCCTGCATGTTCATCACACGAAGATCGACGCGGGCGAGGTCAAGCTCGGCGACAGCGTCCACCTAACCATCGACACTGCTCGACGCGACGCGACGCGCGCCAACCACAGCGCCACGCATTTGCTCCACGCCGCGCTGCGCGCGCGGCTCGGCAGCCATGTGACGCAGAAGGGCAGCCTGGTCGCGCCTGATCGGCTTCGCTTCGACTTCTCGCACCCGAGCGCGCTGACCCCCGGCGATATCGCCGCGATCGAGGCGGAAGTGAACGCGCAGATCCGCCACAATGCCGAAGTGACGACGCGGCTGATGACCCCGGATGATGCGATTGCGGCGGGTGCCATGGCGCTGTTCGGCGAGAAATATGGCGATGAGGTGCGCGTGCTCAGCATGGGCGCTAACGACAAGGCTGCCTATTCGGTCGAGCTATGCGGCGGCACGCATGTCCATGCGCTGGGCGATATCGCGCTGTTCAAGATCATCGGCGAAAGCGCGGTGTCATCGGGCGTGCGGCGTATCGAGGCGCTGACGGGCGAGGCGGCGCGGCTATGGCTGATCGACCGCGATGAAAAGCTGCGCGAAACAGCCGCTGCGCTGAAGGCGTCGCCCGACGAAGTGCCGGCGCGGGTCGCGTCGCTGGTTGAGGAGCGGCGGCGGCTTGAACGCGAACTGGCCGAGGCGAAAAAGGCGCTGGCGCTTGGCGGCGGCGGATCAGCGGCACCGGCGGGGCCGGAAATGGTGGGCGGCGTCAACTTCATCGGCAAGGTGGTTGAAGGTATCGAGCCCAAGCAATTGAAAGGTATTGCCGAGAGCAAATTGAGGGAACTGGGAACCGGTGTGGTGATTATGGTCGCCAGCTCACCGACGTCAAATACGGTGGTTGCAGCAACATCGGCAGATATTTCTTCGACGATCAGTGCAATTGACCTTGTTCAACGAGGAGTTGCAGCAATGGGCGGGAAGGGAGGCGGAGGCAGGGCCGATATGGCGCAAGGTGGCGGACCCGGCGGCATTGCTAATGCTGAAACCGCAATCAAAGCAGCCAGGGAATCATTAGAAATGGTTGATCGTTTCTAGCAATCCGTTCGCCCTGAGCGAAGTCGAAGGGCTGTTCTTCTTCGCGAGAGAGTGCAGGGCTTCGACAAGCTCAGCCCAAACGGGCTTGGAAAAATTCCCGTGAGCGTCAGGCGATGGGGGGCCGCGCCGTCCTACCCCGCACCCGCCGAAGCCGTGGTTCGCGGTCGAGATGCGCTTCGTCCCTGATTTTCTTGCGAAGTTCGTCGCGCTTTTCATGGACACTGGCGATCACCGGACCCATCGCGATCCCCAGATCGACCAGCACCGCTTCCGATAATTGCAGCGAGCTTTCCATCGTTTCCGGCACCGCCTCGGTCACCCCGGCGCGATAGAGTTCCGCGGCGTGGGCAGCGTCGCGCGCGCGGGCGATGATCGGGATTTTGGGTACCCAGCCGCGCACCCGGCGCACGAAGCGCGCGGTCAGCACGGGATCGTTCATGGTCAGCACCAACGCCTCGGCACGGCCAAGATTGAGCTGATCGGCAAAAGTGGCACGCGCGACATCGCCGAAAATCACCGGATAGCCCTCGCCCCGCGCAGCGCGAACGGCGTCGATATCGGCATCAACGGCCAGGAAACGCCGGTCATGGGCGCGCAGCAGATCCGCCACCACGCGCCCCACGCGGCCAAAACCGATGATGACGGTGCCCGGCCCCGCCTCGTCCATCTGGGGCATGGCGTCTTCATCGGGCTGACGCTGCTCGATCCGCCGGGCGACCCGCTGGCCCAGCCAGGCGAGCAGCGGCGTGATGGTAAGGCCAATGGCGGTCACGCTGCCCCAGAACGACGCCGTCGCCGGCTGGATCAGCCCGGCGGTCGTCGCTGCGCCCAGCATGATCAGCGTGGTTTCGGACGGGCTGCCCATCAGCACGCTCGTCTCCGCCGCAGTTGCCGCGCGGATACCCGACAGGCGCAGCAGCGCGAAGGTGACCGCCGCCTTGACCAGCACGACCCCCGTCACCGCCAAGGCCAGTTGCCCCCAGTCGCGCATCACCATGGCGAGGTCCAGCCCCATGCCCACCGTGATCAGGAACACGCCGAGCGCCAGCCCCTTGAATGGCGCGGTGATCGTGTCGACTTCGCTCACATATTCGGTTTCAGCGATAAGGATGCCGGCCAGCAGCGCGCCAACGATCGGTGACAGGCCCACAGCCGAGGTTGCCAGGCTGGCGACGATGACGACCAGCAAAGAGGCGGCGAGGAACAGTTCGGGGCTTTTGGTTCGCGCGGCTTGCGCAAACAGCGGCGGCAGGAACAGCCGGCCCGCGACGAACATCGCCGCGATCGTGCCAATCGCAGCAAGCGCAATCCGTCCCAATTCCGCCATGCCATTTGCTGCGGCGACCGGCGCAAAAGCACCGAGCACGAAAATAATGGGCACGAAGGCCAGATCTTCGAACAGCAGCATGGCAAAGGCCGGACGACCGACCGCGCTGGTCGTGCCGACGATGGGCAGCACCAAAGCTGTGGATGACAGGGCAAGCGCGATGCCCAGGCCAAGCGACCCGGTAACGCCGAGCCCGGTGAAATACAGCCCCGCCGCGATCACGACGCCCGACCCCAGCAGCTCTCCCGCGCCGACGCCGAACACCATGGCACGCATCGACCAGAGCCGCCTAAGGCTCAATTCCAGCCCGATCGAAAACAACAGCAGCACGATGCCGAGTTCGGCAAAGGGCTTGATTGCTCGCGCGTCGCTGATCGTCAGGTTGCCGAGCCACGGCAGGTCATGCACCAGCCCGCCCAGTCCCTGCGGCCCGACCAAGATACCCGCCAGAATGAACCCGATAATCGGGCT
>JBOFDB010000565.1:0-3759 GCA_051646545.1 Sphingomonas sp. | reverse complement strand
GCGCCGACGAGCTGCCCGGGTTCGTGCCCGAATATACCATTATCGACCTGCCCAGCTTCCGCGCCGACCCTGCGCGCCACGGCACCCGCAGCGAAACCGTGATTGCGGTCAACTTTACCGAAAAGCTGATCCTGATCGGCGGGACGGCCTATGCGGGCGAGATGAAGAAGTCGGTGTTCGGCCTGCTCAATTACCTGCTGCCGGTCGATGGCATCATGCCCATGCACTGCTCAGCCAATATCGGCCCCAATGGCGATACGGCGGTATTCTTTGGGCTGTCGGGGACGGGCAAGACGACGCTTAGCGCTGACGCGAGCCGCACCCTGATCGGTGACGATGAGCATGGCTGGTCGGACACGGCGGTCTTTAATTTCGAAGGCGGCTGCTATGCGAAGATGATCCGGCTGTCGGCTGAGGCCGAGCCCGAAATCTACGCGACGACCAAGCGCTTTGGCACCGTGCTCGAAAATGTGGTGATGGACCCGGAGACGCGCCAGCTCGATCTGGATGATAATTCGCTCGCCGAAAACAGCCGCGGTTCATACCCGATTGACTTCATCCCCAATGCGTCGGCGGACAATATGGGTCCGGTGCCGCGCAACGTCGTAATGCTGACGGCGGATGCTTATGGCGTGCTGCCCCCCATTGCCAAGCTGACGCCCGAACAGGCGATGTACCACTTCCTGTCGGGCTATACCGCGCGGGTCGCCGGCACCGAAATCGGCGTGACCGAGCCCGAAGCGACGTTTTCGACCTGCTTTGGCGCGCCGTTCATGCCGCGTCACCCCAGCGTTTACGGCAATCTGCTGAAAGAACGTATCGCCAAGGGCGGGGTCGATTGCTGGCTGGTCAATACCGGATGGTCGGGCGGCAAGGCGACGATGCCGGGCATCAAGCGCATGCCGATCAAGGCGACGCGCGCGCTGCTCAATGCCGCGCTTGACGGCAGCCTGAACGATGCGGCGTTCCGTACCGATCCCAATTTCGGCTTCAAGGTGCCGGTCAGCGTGCCCGGGGTCGACGCCGGGTTGCTCGATCCGCGCGAGGCCTGGGCCAACAAGGCCGAGTATGACGCGACTGCGGCCCGGCTGGTTGACCTGTTCAACGAAAATTTCGCGCAATTTGCGGAACATGTCGATGACGGTGTCCGCCAATCGGCGCCCAAGGTCGGCCAGCTCGCTTAAGGAAAACCGGGTTGGGCGCCTCGCCTTGGCGCCCAACCTGTGTTAAGCGCAGACCCATTCACTCCCTCGTTAAAAAGGAAAGTGCCGATGGGTCTGCTCGACGGGTTGCTCGCTCAGGTTTCCAGCAATGTCGATATCGCCAATCTGGCGAACAAAGTTGGCATTTCGCCCGATCAGGCCGAAGCGGCGGTGCAGGCGCTGGGCGCCGCGCATCATGCTCCAGGTGATACGGTGGAGACAGCAGCTGAAAATACTGGACTGTCCGCCGATACGTTGCAGGAAATTGTCGGCCATATCGGCGGCGACGGCGCGCTCGGCCGGTTTGCTGACTTGCTGAAAGGGCAGGCCGGTGGTGCGGCTGGCGTGCTCGGCGCGCTCGATAAGGATGGTGACGGCAACCCGCTCAACGACATTGCGGGCATGGCGGGTGGGCTGTTCGGCAACAAGAGCTGAACCGCCGCATCGGCGCGGCAACTTCGCCATTGCCGCGCACCCCCTAGCGCCCGCGCACCGGGTTGGTTACATGGGCCGCCACATTCGACCCCCGGCGCAAGGACAGTGGCACCCATGGACATCAGGCTAGGCCTTACTTTCGACGATGTCCTGCTACTGCCCGCCGAATCGGACCTGCTGCCCAGCATGGCCGATACCCGCACCCAGCTGACCCGCGGCATTGGCCTCAACATACCGTTTCTGTCGGCGGCAATGGATACGGTGACCGAAGCCGATATGGCGATCGTCATGGCGCAAATGGGCGGCATTGGCGTGCTCCACCGCAATCTCGATGTGGAAGAGCAAGTGGCGGCGGTGCGCCAGGTAAAGCGGTTCGAGTCGGGGATGGTCGTCAACCCCATCACCATCGCGCCCGACGCGACGCTGGCCGATGCGCGCGCGCTGATGGAGCGTCACCGGATCAGCGGCATTCCCGTCACCGAGGCGAATGGCCGCCTCGTTGGCATTCTCACCAATCGCGATGTGCGCTTCGCCGACCAGCCGGGCCAGCCCGTGTCGGAACTGATGACGCACGACAATCTCGCCACGGTCGCTGCCGGTGCCAGCCATGACGAAGCGCGGCGGCTGCTCCATCAGCGGCGCATCGAAAAGCTGCTGGTGGTGGATGACGATTATCGCTGTATCGGGCTGATTACGGTCAAGGATATCGAAAAGGCCGTGACCTATCCCGATGCGACCAAGGACGCGGCTGGGCGGTTGCGTGTCGCGGCGGCGACCACTGTGGGTGATAAGGGGTTTGCCCGCACCGAAGCGCTGGTCGAAGCCGAAGTCGATTGTATCGTCATCGATACCGCGCATGGCCATAATCGCGACGTCGCCCGTGCGGTGGAACGCGTCAAAAAACTGTCGAACGCGGTGCAGGTCGTGGCCGGCAATGTCGCGACCGCCGACGCCACCAGAGCATTGATTGAGGCAGGCGCGGACGCCGTGAAGGTCGGTATCGGCCCGGGATCGATCTGCACGACCCGCGTTGTGGCGGGCGTCGGCGTGCCGCAACTGACCGCGATCATCGACTGCGCGGAAGAGGGGCACAAAGCGGGCGTGCCGGTGATCGCCGATGGCGGCATCCGCACTTCGGGTGATGTTGCCAAGGCGCTGGCGGCGGGCGCGTCGAGCGTGATGATCGGCTCGCTGCTTGCCGGCACCGAGGAAGCACCGGGCGAGACGTTCCTGTATCAGGGCCGCGCCTATAAATCCTATCGCGGCATGGGGTCGGTGGGCGCCATGGCGCGCGGATCGGCTGATCGCTATTTTCAGCAGGATATCAAGGACCAGCTCAAGCTGGTGCCTGAGGGGATTGAGGGGCAAGTGCCCTTCAAGGGCCCGGCCAAGGACGTGATCCATCAGCTGGCGGGCGGCGTGCGCGCCGCCATGGGCTATACCGGCGCGCGCACGATCAACGACTTGCAGCGTCGCGCCAAATTCGTCCAGATCACGGGCGCGGGGCTGAAGGAAAGCCATGTCCACGACGTGACGATCACGCGCGAGGCACCCAATTACCCGACTCGCTGAGCGCCGTCGATGACCCCCGGCGCGCGCGCACAGGCCGCGATCGAACTGCTCGACGCGATCATCACCGCAGCACGCGAGGGCGGGGCTGCGGCGGATACGCTCATCACGCGCTATTTCGCTGAGCGGCGCTATGCCGGATCGAAAGACCGGCGGGCGGTTCGCGACCTAGTCTATCGCGCCATCCGCGCGCTGGGCGAAGTGCCGGTGAGCGGTCGCGCGGCCATGCTCGCGGTGCTGGCGGCGGAGGAGCGTGACGCGCTGTTCATCGGCGAGGGGCATGCGCCGCATCCCTATCGCCCCGGCGAACCCGTTGCTGTGCCGGGCGTTGCGCCGCGCTGGCTGATCGACCGCCTTCGGGCATCGGGCATCGGCGAGGCCGATCTGGCTGCGTTGGTGGCGGACCGCGCGCCGCTTGACGTCCGGGTCAACACGCTGCGCACCAGCGCTGACGCGATCCGCGCGCTGCTGGGCGATACCGAGGGTCAGGCGATCGACGGCCTGCCCGATGCGTTGCGCCTGCCCAATGGCAGCGACATCTCGGCGCTTGCCG
>JBOFDB010000395.1:0-2564 GCA_051646545.1 Sphingomonas sp. | reverse complement strand
GAGCGTTGAAAGATAGCGGAAACCGGTGTCGCACAGGATCGTCACCACCCGGCTGCCCGGCCCCAGCTGGCGCGCAAGCTGGATTGCGCCGGCAACGTTGATGCCCGAAGACAGCCCCAGGCACAGCCCCTCTTCATTCAGCAGCCGCTCGACCCATTCCAGCCCTTCGGCGTCGGAAATGCGGAATTGCGTGTCGATAGGCGCGCCGTCGAGATTGGCCGTAATCCGCCCCTGGCCAATACCTTCGGCAACCGACGACCCTTCCGCCTTTAGCTCGCCATGGGCGTAGTAATTATAGAGCGCCGCGCCATAGGGATCGGTCAGCGCGATGGTGACCGTCTCGTCATGCGATTTCAGGCCCAGCCCCACCCCGGCCAGCGTGCCGCCCGTCCCCACCGCGCAGGTGAAGCCGTCAATCCGCCCGTCCATCTGCGCCCAGATTTCTTCGGCAGTGCCCAGAATATGGGCCTTGCGATTGGCGATATTGTCAAACTGATTGGCCCAGATCGCGCCCGGCGTTTCCTCGGCGATGCGGCGGCTGGTGTGGACGAAATGGCCGGGGTTCGAATAAGGCGCGGCGGGCACCAGCACCAGTTCGGCGCCCAGCGCGCGCAGCGTGTCCATCTTCTCGCGGCTCTGCGTTTCGGGCATGACGATGATCGTCTTATAGCCCTTGGCATTGGCGACCAGCGCGATGCCGATGCCGGTATTGCCGGCAGTGCCCTCAACAATCGTGCCCCCGGTTTTCAGCGCCCCGCGCTCTTCGGCATCCTGGACGATGAACAGCGCGGCGCGATCCTTCACGCTCGCACCGGGATTGGCGAATTCGCACTTGGCGAAAATTTCGGCACCCGCAGCATCGCTCGGACCCTTCAGGCGGACGAGCGGGGTATTGCCGATCAGGGCGAGGCTGGTGGGCACGATGGTCATGGCGCTACCTTAGGGGGCCGAAGGGGGGCTTCGCAATAACCGGCGCTATTGTCGCGGGCCAAGCAGCGCTTTCGCTGATTGCCCGCCTGCCCCATGTTCTGCTACTGTTCCCGCCATGCCCAATGCGGCCGACCTTGCTTTGCCCTCACGCCCGCTGCGCTGGCTGTATCTTGACCTCAACAGCTATTTTGCCAGCGTCGAACAGCAATTGCAGCCGCGGCTGCGGGGCCGTCCGGTCATCGTCGCGCCGGTCGACACCGATACCACTGTCGCCATTGCCGCCTCGGTTGAGGCGAAACGCTATGGCATCGCCACCGGCACGCCCTTGTGGGAAGCCAAGCGCTTGTGCCGCGAGCTGATCATCACGCCCGCCCGGCATGATCGTTATGTCGAATTTCACGGCGCGGTGATCGCGGAAATCTGGCGCCATATCCCGGTTGCGCATGTCTGTTCGATCGATGAAGTCGCCTGCCGGTTGCTCGATAACGAAAATGATCCCGATACCGCCATGGCGCTTGCCCGACGGATCAAGGCGGGCATCCGCGCCCATGTCGGTGAATGCCTGACCAGTTCGGTCGGCATTGCCCCCAATCGCCTGCTCGCCAAGCTCGCGTCTGACCTCCAAAAGCCCGACGGGCTGGTCGTCCTGACCGCCGACAAGCTGCCGACCGCGCTGTTCGACCTCAAGCTGCGCGACATTGCCGGCATCGGCGCCCGGATGGAAAAGCGGCTGGCGCAGGACGGGATCAACGATATCCGCCAATTGTGCGAACGCCGCCCGCGCGACGCGGGCTCGGCCTGGGGCGGCACCAATGGCGACCGGCTCTGGTATCTGCTCCACGGCGTCGACTTGCCCGACAAGCCGACACAGAACCGCACCATCGGCCACAGCCACGTGCTGTCGCCCCGCCAGCGCGGCGCGGCGCCCGCGCGGTTGACGGCACGGCGCCTGGCGCTGAAGGCAGCAAGCCGGTTGCGCCGTAAAAGCTATCGCGCGCGATTGCTGGTCCTTCACGGCCGCTTTGAGGTGAGCAAAGCCAAATGGCAGGGTTCGGCACGGCTGCCCGCGACGCAGGACAGTTTCGTCATTCTGGACGCGCTCGACACGCTGTTCCCGCGCCTGCTCGACGCGGCCAGGGCGCAGGGCGGCGGATTTCAGCTCCGGATGATCGGGGTGACGCTGGCCGATATCGAACCGGTCGACGGCGAACAGGCGTCGCTGTTCGCGCATCTCGACCCCAATGACCCGCTGGCACGCGAAACGCGCGGCCTGGCGCTCAGCCGGGCGATGGACAGCCTTAACGAGCGATTCGGCCGCCATGCCGTCTCGGTCGGGCCAATGACGGGCGGCAGGCTGGATCGCGTCGGCACCAAGATCGCCTTTGGCCGCATTCCCGAAGCAGCCGAATTTCACGAGTGATTGCGGGCAGTTTGATGACGATTTTGTTACCGTTTCTAGGGCGAATTGGCGCGGTTTTACCGACTTAGGACGGTTTTGTTCGTCGCCGCCACAAAGCGCCTTGACGCGCACCGCGCCTTTGGGCGAAGCGGGACGGACCATGACCAAGCGCATTCTGATCGCGGCGCTGCCGCTGCTCCTGCCGCTCGCCGCGTGCGAGCAAAAGACCGAAACC
>JBOFDB010000324.1:0-2618 GCA_051646545.1 Sphingomonas sp. | reverse complement strand
GGGCAAGTTCGACTATGTGCCGGTGAAATAACGAATAAGCATTGCGGGCGCCGCTCGACCCCGGTCGGACGGCGCCCATTTTACGCCCGATGGCGACAGCGCTCGCCTAACGCAGCAGTGCGCGGCCGCGCATCTGCTTGCGCAGGCTGCCCGGCATCCAGCGCGCGGCAAAGGCAAGGCGGCGGGCCGTTTTGCCGACGGGGGTATGGACCCGGTCACCATGGACCGCGTCCCAGGCTGCCTTGGCAACCTCTTCGACCGGCGTGATTTCCAGTCCGCCCTCCACCACCGTTTCGCGGACTGACCGGTTGCTGCCCGCAACCCCCGCCTGGAGCAGCGGCGTGTCGATGAAGGATGGCATCAACGACCGTACCTTGATGCCGTCTGCCGCCCATTCGCCGTCGAGCGATTCGGTCAGCGCACGGACGCCGAACTTGGTAACGGCGTAAATGCCGATGCCCGGCCCCCCGTAAATTCCCGCCGCCGACGCGGTGTTGAGCAGGCACGATCCCGGTGTCGCCTTGAGATAGGGATAGCCGATCTTGGCGCCATTGATGACACCCATCAGGTTGACGCCGATGACGCGGTCAATTTCGTCCCAGTCATTGTCGGCAAGCGCGCCGCCTGCGGCAATGCCGGCATTGTTGAACAGCACATCGAGCCGCCCGCCGCTGACCGCCACGAAATCGGCCAGCGCCGCTGCCCATTGGTCGCGGTCGCGGACGTCCATCATATGCGTCGTCGCCAGGCCCGGGGGCAGCAATGCGGCGGTTTCGGCAAGGCCCGCCGCGTTCACATCAGCCAGGCCGACCCGCCACCCCTGCCCCGCGAAGTAACGAGCGACCGCGCGGCCTATGCCGGAGGCGCCACCGGTGATGAAAATCGCTTTTACGGTCACTTTTGATCCCCTCCCGTATCGATCGGTTTGACCTTGGCCGCGTCATCCCGCATCACCCGCGCCAATGCCAGCACAATCGCCCGCACGCGGTCCGCAACTGAGCTTTGAGCGCGTCGCCAAGCGTTATGCGGGCAACGTCGATGCCGTTGCCGATGTAACGCTCGATATTGCGGCCGGGGCTTTCGTGGCGCTGGTCGGCGGGTCGGGATCGGGCAAGTCGACCTTGCTCAAAATGGTCAATCGGCTGATCGAGCCCAGTGCCGGGCGCATCCTGATCAACGGCGCCCCTGTCGCCGATGAAGAGCCGCACGCGCTGAGGCGCCGCATCGGCTATGTTTTCCAGAATGTCGGTCTGTTCCCCCACATGACCGTCGCCGAGAATATCGCGATTGGCCTGCGGCTGATGGGACAGCGCGACAATAGCGCGCGCGTTGCCGAACTGCTCGAGCTGGTCGATTTGCCCACCGACGTCGCGCGGCGTTTCCCCGATGCCCTGTCGGGCGGCCAGCGCCAGCGTGTCGGCGTTGCCCGCGCGCTCGCGACCGAACCGGGCCTGATCCTGATGGACGAGCCATTCGGCGCGCTTGACCCGGTGACGCGCGATCAGCTGGGCCAGGCGGTACGCGCGCTGCATGATCGACTGGGGCTGACGACGATCATGGTCACGCACGACATGGCCGAGGCGCTGCTGCTCGCCAGCCGCGTGCTGGTGATGGACAACGGGCGCATTGTCGCCGACGCGACGCCTGCCGACCTGATTGCGGGCAAAGGCGGCGCAATTGCCGATGCGCTGGTCGCGGTGCCGCGCGAACAGGCACGCGCCCTGCAAGCGCTGGAGCAACGCGGATGAGCCCGTTTCTCGCCGCCTTCACGCGCGTGCCCGATCTGCTGGCGCAACATTTGCTGCTGGCGGCGTCGGCGCTGGCGCTGGGGCTGGTGATCAGCCTGCCGCTCGCGGTGTGGTCGGCGCGACGGCCAGCGGTGGCGCGGTCGGCCCTGGGCTTGGCAAGCTTGATCCAGACCATCCCCAGCCTGGCGCTGCTGGCGCTGTTCTACCCGGTGCTGTTGTCAATCTCGACGCTGGTCGGCGGCGGTATTCCCGCCTTGGGTTTCCTGCCGGCGATGCTCGCGCTGACGCTGTATGCGCTGCTGCCGATTTTGCGCAACGGCGTGACCGGACTCAACGGCCTCGACCCCGCCGTGATCGAGGCGGCCGATGGCGTGGGCATGACCGGGTGGCAGAAGCTGATGCTGGTCGAGGCGCCTTTGGTGTCGCCGGTGCTGATGGCGGGCATCCGCACGGCGGCGGTGTGGACGATCGGCGCGGCGACTCTATCCACCACCGTCGGCCAGCCGAGCCTGGGCGACATGATCTTTGCCGGGCTGCAGACGCAAAACTGGGCATTGGTGCTGGCTGGCTGTGTGGCCGCCGCCGGGCTGGCGCTGGCGGTTGACGCGTTGCTGGGGCTGATCGAGCACGGCATTGCCACCAAGCGGCGGCGGCAAGCGATTGTGGCGCTGGGGGTGCTGGCGGCAAGCATCCTCGCCGCGATGACGCCCATGCTGCCGAGCAGCGCGCCCACCGTGACCATCGGCGCCAAAGGCTTTGGCGAGCAATATGTCCTGGCGCGGTTGATCGGGCATCGGCTGGAAGCGGCGGGCTATCGGGTCCGTTATAAAGAGGGACTGGGCTCTGCCGTCGTGTTCGGCGCGCTCGCGA
>JBOFDB010000473.1:0-7359 GCA_051646545.1 Sphingomonas sp. | reverse complement strand
GGCCCGCGGGCTGGAACCGGGCGCGCGCGTGGCGAGCTGGTTGCCCAAGACGCGGGCGGCGGCGCTGCTGCCCCTGGCCGCGCCGCGCGCCGGGCTGGTGCATGTTCCCATCAACCCGCTGCTGAAGCGTGCGCAAATCGCGCATATTCTGGCCGACAGCGAGGCGTCGCTGCTGCTCACGCAAGCCGCGCGGGCGGCAACGCTGGAGCCGGGTGATATGCCCGCCGCCTGCGTCCTCGCGATGGAGGAAGCGGCGCTGTCGGGCGGTGAGGCGCTGGGGCCGAGCGCGGCCGATCCACAGGCATTGGCGGCCATCCTCTACACCTCGGGATCAACCGGTCGACCCAAAGGCGTGATGCTGAGCCATGCCAATTTATGGCTGGGGGCCATCAGCGTGGCGCATTATCTGGGCCTGACCGCCGCCGACCGGGTGCTGGCGGTGTTGCCCTTCAGCTTCGATTATGGCCAGAATCAGTTGTTTTCGACCTGGGCAGCGGGCGGGCGCGTCGTCCCGCTCGATTATCTGACCCCGCGCGACGTGACCAAGGCAGTCGAGCGGCACGGCATTACCACGCTTGCCGGGGTGCCGCCTTTATGGGTGCAGCTGCTTGAGGCGGAATGGCCGGATCTGGCGGCAAATAGCTTGCAACGGCTGACAAATTCAGGTGGCGCGCTGACGCCCCGATTGGTTCGCCAGCTGCGTGCGCGTTTCCCCGCCGCCGACCTATATCCCATGTATGGGCTGACCGAAGCGTTTCGGTCCACCTATCTTGCCCCGTCGCTGGTTGATGCGCACCCCGACGCCATCGGCACCGCCATTCCCTTTGCCGAGGTGATGGTGGTGCGCGCTGACGGTAGCGCGGCGGATGCAGGCGAACCGGGGGAATTGGTTCATGCCGGCCCGCTGGTGGCGCAAGGCTATTGGCGCGACGTCGAACGGACCGCGCAGCGTTTTCGCCCGGCGCCCGCGCAATCGGCTTATGGCGGGATGGCGGTCTGGTCCGGCGATACGGTGGTGCGCGGGACGGATGGCTTGCTTCGCTTTGTCGGACGCGATGACGAGATGATCAAAAGTGCCGGCAATCGCATCAGCCCCACCGAAATCGAAGAGGCGGTGCTGGCGGCAGGCGACGTCGCCGAGGCCGTGGCACTGGGGGTGCCCGATGATCGATTGGGGCAGGCGGTGCTGGTGATTGCCCGCGCCGTGGGGGACAAGGAAGCGGCGGAAGCGGCGCTGCGGGCGCGGTTGCGGCGGGATCTGCCCAATTTCATGCAGCCCGCGCGTTTTGACTGGCGCGACGTCCTGCCGCGTAACGCCAATGGCAAGATCGATCGGGCGGCCTTGAAGGCCGAGGTGACGCGATGAAGCCAATGGGCGCCTTCCCCGCCGATCTTATCAGCGACGGCCCGTTGCGCATCGCGGGACGGACCGCGACGGAATGGGTTGCGGCCGCCGGAGATACGCCGGTCTTCGTCTATGACTTTGGGGTGGTTCAAACGCGAATAGCGCGCCTTCGCAAGACGATGCCGGGTGATCTTGGCATTCATTATGCGGTCAAGGCCAATCCCTTTGCCCCGCTGGTGCGCGCGATTGCGCCGATCGTCGATGGACTGGATGTCGCGTCGGCGGGCGAACTGGCGCTGGCGCGTCGGGAGGCGGGAGACAAGCCGATCAGCTTCGCCGGGCCGGGCAAGCGCGACGATGAACTTGCTGCGGCGATTGCGGCCGGGGTGACGATCAATCTCGAGTCAACGGGCGAGGCACGGCGTGCGCTGGCGCAGGCGGACCGGCTCGGCATGCGGCCGCGTCTGGCCGTGCGCGTCAACCCTGACTTTGAGCTGCGGGGTTCCGGCATGCGCATGGGCGGGCGCGCGTCGCCCTTTGGCATTGATGCCGCGCACGCGCCCGCGCTGGTCCGCGAGCTGATAACGGCGGGGGCGGATTGGCGGGGCTTCCACATTTTCGCCGGCTCGCAAGCGCTCGATACCGCGGCGATTATCGACACCCAGGCCCGGACGCTGGCGCTGGCGGGGCAATTGGCGGCGGCGGCGGGCGCGTCTCCTCCGCTGGTCAATCTGGGCGGTGGGTTCGGCATTCCCTATTTCCACGGCGACGCGACGGTTAATGTCGAGGCGATCGGCGCGGCGCTTGCCGACGCCATGGCGTCACGCATGGCAACGCTCCAGGACACGCGTTTCGCGATCGAGCTGGGCCGCTGGCTGGTCGGGGAAGCGGGCGTCTATCTGACCCGCATCATCGACCGCAAGCAGAGCATGGGCGAGACGTTCCTTGTGACCGATGGCGGCCTGCACCATCAGCTTGCCGCGACGGGCAATTTCGGCACGGTGGTGCGGCGTAACTACCCAATTGCGCTGGCGGATCGCCCCTTCGCACCGCCTGAGGAGACCGTCTCCGTCGTCGGCTGCCTGTGCACCCCGCTTGACCGGCTGGGCGACCAGATCGGGCTGGCAAAGGCCGATATTGGCGACGTTATCGCGGTGTTCATGGCGGGGGCCTATGGCGTCACCGCGAGCCCCACCGCGTTCCTCGGCCACCCCGCGCCGATCGAAATCCTGGCGGGGTTGCCGGATAATCCTAACGCTATCTTCACCTCTTCCGACCATAGCTGACCCTTGTAGAAGCCTGCCCGGACGCATGACGTCACGTTTGGGCGGCGCTGATGCCGGAGGGTCATGTGATGCGTCTGCCCAGGGTTTTCGTGGTTTTTACAGGGCTCGCGGTGGCGAGCCTGGCGCTGTCGGGCTGCGCCACTGGCGGCGGGCACGAATTGCCGCCTGCGTCCTATGTCGCGACGCAGGAACATGCGGGCGAGGAATATGTCATCGGCCCGCTCGACCAGCTCAACATCTTCGTCTGGCGCAATCCTGAGCTGTCGGCCAAGGTGCAGGTGCGGCCCGATGGGCGCATCACCACGCCGCTGATCAACGACATGCCCGCCGTCGGCAAGACGCCGGCGATGCTGGCCGACGATATGAAGCTGGCGCTCAGCGAATATATCAAGGACCCGATCGTCTCGGTCATCGTCGAGAATTTTTCCGGCACGTTCAGCCAGCAAATCCGCGTCGTCGGCGCGACCGAAAAGCCTGCCGCGATCCCCTATCGCGCCAACATGACCGTGCTCGACGCGATGATCGCGGTGGGGGGGCTTTCCGAATATGCAGCGGGCAATCGCGCCAAGCTGGTCCGCTATGACCGCAACACGGGCAAGCAGGTCGAATATCATCTTCGCCTGGCGAGCCTGCTCAAGAGCGGGGATTCGACCGCGAATGTCCGCCTGCAGCCGGGTGACGTCATCATCATTCCGACGAGCATGTTCTAAGGGGGCGGCAGCCGAATGAACGGCCTTTACCAGGAATTGCTGCTCGTCGCGCACAGCCTGTGGCATCGCCGCTGGCTGGCATTGGCGGTGGCGTGGGGCGTGGCGATCGCCGGCTGGTTCGTCGTCGCGCAAATCCCCAACAGCTATACCTCGACCGCGCGCGTCACCATCCAGGTCAATTCATTGTTGCCCGACAAGGTGGGATTGACCCCGGCTGACCAGCAAAAGACGATCGATCAGGTGCGCCAGACGCTGACCAGCGCGGTCAACCTGGCCAAGGTCGTGCGCGCGACTGATCTTGCCAACACCGTTGCCAGCGATCGCGACGTGGCGGATCGGGTGGCGGGACTGCAGAACGCGATCAGGATCACCGCCCAGCAGGACAATCTGGTCGAAATCACCGCGACGGCGGCCAGCCCCAAGCTCGCCCGCGCGATCGTGCAGAAGCTGATCGACATTTTCGTTGAGGAAAACCTGTCGGGCGGCAAGGCCGAGACATCATCGACGTTGCAGTTTCTCGATCAGCAATTGGCGGCGCGGCAGAAACAGTTGCAGGAGTCTGAGGCCAAGCGCGCCGATTTCGTCAATCGCTATCTGGGATCGCTGCCCGGCACGGGCTCGCTCGCCGATCGTATTTCGCAGGCGCGCAGCCAGATGGCGCAGGTGGAAAGTGATCTGGCGGCGGCGCAAGGCGGGCTTGCCGCGATCAACGCGCAAATGTCGGGCGCGGCCGGGCAGGGGGGTGGGTCAACGGTCAGCTATGGCCCGGCGCATGCCCGGCTGAGCGCGATCATGGGGCAGCTCGCCGAAGCGCGCGCCAAGGGGTGGACCGACGCGCATCCCGATGTGATCGCGCTGAAAAGCCAGCTGGCGGCAGCGCAAGCCGCGGCGCGGGGCGAACCGGCATCGGTGGGGCAGGCGGCCAATCCCGCGCTGCTCTCGCTGCGCTCGATCGCGGCGGAAAAACAGGCGCAAGTCGCCGCCCTTAGCGGCCGCAAAAACCAGATTCAGGGCGATCTCGACCAATTGAACGCAAAACTCGCCAGCGATCCCAATGCCGCAGCCGAGCAGGCGCAGCTGGAGCGCGATTATCAGGTGCTGAAGGATCATTATGACAAATTGCTCGCCGATCGCGAGGAAGTGCGGCTGCGCGGGCAAGTGCAAAACCAGACCGATGCGGTGAAATTCACCGTCACCGATCCGCCGACCGCGCCGCGCGCGCCGACATCGCCCAATCGGCCGCTGCTGTTGACGGCGGTGCTGTTCGCGGCGCTTGGCGGGGGCGTGGCCGCCGCGTTTCTGATGGGGCAGCTGCGGGCGACATTTCCCACCGCAACGCGGCTGGAGGCGGTGTCGGGCCTGCCCGTGATCGGGTCGGTGACCGAAGTGGTAACAGCCGCCCAAACCGCGCTGCGCCGCCGCCGCCTGATGCTTTATGCGGGCGGGCTGGGCGCGCTGGGCGCGGCATGGGTCGCGTTGATCGGCGTCGAATTCCTTCAGCGGAGCATGGCGGCATGACCGAGATGCGCCCGATCCGCCGTTCCGCCTCGCTGCTCGAACGCGCCGCCGATCATTATGATTTTGGCGGGGTTTTCGTGCCGCCCATTGCGTCCGACGCCCCGGCGCCCGTCCGCCCTGAGCCTGTCGAAGGGCCGTTTTTCGTGCCGCAAACGGCGCCGGAGCGGAAGCACATCGCTTCGACAAGCTCAGTACGAACGGTGGGCGCTCGTGAAAATACCGGACGCGGCATCGGCATCGACCGTGCGCTGCTCATGCGCCAGGGCATGCTGGTGCCCGGCGCTCCCATTGGCGCGCTGGTCGAGGAATTCCGCCTGATCAAGCGCCAGCTGCTCATCGCCGCGCGCGCGATTGCGGCGCAGGGCGACAAGGCACGGATGATCCTCATCTGCTCGGCCAATCCCAATGAGGGCAAGACCTGGTGCGCGATCAACCTCGCCATGTCGCTGGCGGCTGAGCGCGACACCGAAGTGCTGCTGGTCGATGCCGATTTCGCCAAGCCCGATGTGCTGCGGCGCCTGGGATCGACCGATCGCCCCGGCCTGCTCGATGCGCTCGCCAATCCCGGCGTCCAAATCGAGGACTATGTGCTGGCGACCGATGTGCCGCAGCTGAGCCTGCTGCCCGCCGGCACACGCACGCCCAATGATACCGAGCTGGTTGCCAGCGAACGCACCGCGACTCTGCTCAGCCAATTGATCGCCGCCAATCCGCGCCGGTTGATCCTGTTCGATTCCCCGCCCGTTCTGGCCGCGTCGCCCGCCGCGACGCTCGCGCACCAGGTCGGGCAAGTGATGATGGTCGTGCGTGCCGACAAGACGTCGGAAAGCGACCTGCGCGATGCTGTCGGCCTGCTCGATGGCTGTGAGCATATCCAATTGGTGTTGAACGCTGTCTCCTTCGCGCTCGGCGGGCGCCGCTATGGCAGCTATTACGGACAGGAGAGCCCGTTATGAGGCCGCTCGTTATCGCCGCGCTGGGCGCAGGCGCGCTGTGTGCCAGCCCCGCCGCCGCCAAGAAGCGCAAGATCGACATCGATCCCTATATCGAGGTCGGCCAGGTCGTGACGGCAGACGTCAACAGCAGCGACGTGTTGACCTATACCACCGTCGCGGCGGGCGTGGACGCCAGCGTCCAGAGCCGTCGCGTCCAGTTGCAGATCAGCTATCGTTACGAGCATCGCTTCAGCGAAGCAGGGAATATCGGCGACAGCAACGTGCATAGCGGGCTTGCGCGCGCCAATGTGGCCATCGCGCACGGGCTGAGCATTGAGGCCGGTGGCCTGGCGACGCGCGCCCATGCCGATATCCGCGGCGCGGCGCCCGCTCAGTTGACCGGCAATGTCGGCAATACCAGCCAGGTCTATTCCTTCTATGGCGGCCCGACGCTCGGCACGCATCTGGGCCCGATCGGCGTCAGCGGCAGTTATCGGATCGGCTATACCAAGGTCAACGCGCCGACCGCGACGGGGGTTGATCCCACCCAGCCGCGCCTCGACGTTTATGATCATTCGACCAACCAGCTGGCGCAAGCGAGCCTGAACCTGAAATCGGGGGTCGCCGCACCCTTTGGCATCACGCTGAGCGGCGCGTGGGAACGCGATGACGCCAGCCAGCTGTCGCAGCGTTATGACGGGCGATATGGCCGCGCCGATATAATCTACCCGATCCTGCCGACCTTCGCGCTGACCGCAGGCGTGGGGTATGAGCATATCGCGATCACCCAGCGCGATGCCCTGCTCGATGCGGGCGGCAATCCGGTGGTCGATGCGCGGGGCCGTTTCGTTGAGAATCTGGCCGCACCGGCGCGCATCGCCTATAAGTTTGACGGGCTATATTATGATGGCGGCGTGGTCTGGAAACCGTCATCGCGCACCCAGGCCGAAGCTCATGTCGGGCGGCGTTATGGGTCGATCAGCTACACTGGCACCCTGGCTTTCCAACCGATTCACAATGCCGTGGTGGCGGTGAATGGCTATGACGGGGTGACGACCTTTGGCCGCCAGCTGCGCAACGGCATCGCGTCGCTGCCGACCAGCTTTGGCAATAGCGCAACCGCGTTCGGCAATGATTTCAACAGCTGCACCTTCGGCACCGATGGTGCGGCGGGCGGGTGCCTCAACAGCGTGTTCCAGTCGATCTCGACCGCCGCTTTCCGCGCACGCGGGGTGGATGCGGTCGCCTCGGTCACGCATGGCCACACGCGGTTTGGCGGCGGCGTTGGCTATAGCAACCGCAAATTCCTGGCGCCCGCGACGGGCGCGGCGTTCAACGTCAACGGCGTTACCGATGAAAGCTATTATGCCGAGTTGTTCGCTGCCGAACAGGTCGCTGCCCACACCAGCGTACAAGGCACCTTCATGCTCAATTACTATAATAGCGGGCTCGCCGGTGCGAAGGGCATCTATAGCGTTGGCGGCACGGCCTCGCTCGGGCGCGAGTTCGGGCGTTTCTCGGCAGTGGGGTCGATCGGCGCCTATAGCTATGCGCAGGCCAACCGA
>JBOFDB010000070.1:0-2856 GCA_051646545.1 Sphingomonas sp. | reverse complement strand
GCGATGCGCATGGTGAGCGGGGGCGATTGCGGGGCGGACCCCACAAGCTGTTTCGGAACGCTCAACTGGGCAGTGGGCGAGCTTTACGCCGCGCGCTATTTTCCCCCGGAGACCAAGGCGAAGATCACCGATCTGGTCGCCAATGTGAAAGCGGCGATGCGCGCCCGGATCGAACGGCTCGACTGGATGGGGCCGGCAACAAAGGCCGAAGCGCTGAAAAAGCTCGACACCTATCAGGTCAAGGTGGGCTATCCCGATACGCCGCAACGCGACTATGCGAAGGTCGCCATTCGCCGTGACGACCTGCTCGGCAATGTCCGACGCGCAGCCGCGAATGATTGGTCCTATCTGTTGAAGCAGAGCCAGGGCCCGGTCGATCGGGGCGCCTGGTTGATGACGCCGCAAACCAACGACGCCTATAATGGCTCGCTGCGCGACATCGTCTTTCCGGCGGGAATCTTGCAGGCGCCCTTGTTCGACGCGGCGGCCGATCCCGCGATTAACTATGGCGGCATTGGCGGCGTGATCGGGCACGAGCTGACCCACGGCTTTGACGACCAGGGCCGCACGCTCGATGCGGCGGGGGCGCTGCGCGACTGGTGGACGCCGGCGGATGCCAAGGCGTTCAGCGCGCGCGCGGCCAGGCTCGGCGCGCAATATGCCCAGTTCGAACCGCTGCCGGGCCTGCACATCAATCCCGGCCTGACGATGGGCGAGAACATCGCCGACCTTGGCGGGCTGACAATGGCGATCGAAGCCTATCGCCGGTCGCTCCACGGCAAACCCGCCCCGGTGATCGGCGGCCTGACCGGAGAACAACGCGTCTTCCTGGGCTGGGCACAGGCCTGGGCGGGCAAGATGACCCCAGAGGCGATCCGACAACTGACGGTCAGCGACCCGCACAGCTACCGCAAGTTTCGCGCCAACGGCCCGGTTCGCAACATCGACGCATGGTACAAGGCATTCGGCGTCAAACCAGGCGACAAACTCTACCTGCCACCGGCGGACCGGGTGAGCATTTGGTAAGCACCCCCGCCCTTGCCCCCCACCGCCGCGCTCGGCTAGCCAGCGTTGATGCTGCCTGCCCTGCCCTTCTCCGAGACCGCCGCCGCCGAACGCCTCGCTTTCCTTGCGGCCGAAATCGCGCGGCACAACGCGCTGTACCACACCGATGACGCGCCCGAGATCTCAGACGCCGATTTCGATGCGCTGGTGCGGGAAAATGCGGCGATTGAGGCGGCTTTCCCCCACCTCGTCCGCGCCGATTCGCCCAGCCGTCAGGTCGGTGCCGCGCCCGCCGGCGCGCTGGCCAAGGTGCCCCATGCCCGGCCGATGTTCAGCCTGGACAATGCGTTCAGCGACGAAGATGTCGGCGATTTTCTGGGCCGCGTCCGTCGCTTCCTCAACCTGCCCGAGGATGAGCCCGTTCTGCTTACCGCCGAGCCCAAGATCGATGGCCTGTCCTGCTCGCTGCGCTATGAGCAGCGCCGCCTTGTCCGCGCGCTGACCCGGGGCGACGGACAGATTGGCGAGGATGTGACCGCCAACGCGCGCACCATCGCCGATATTCCCGCCACACTGCCCGCCGACGCCCCCGAGCTTTTCGAGGTGCGCGGCGAAATCTATATGGAAAAGGCGGCCTTTGCGGAGCTTAACGCCCGGCTGGCCGCCGAGGCCGAGGGCACTGGCAAGGAGGCGCGCCAATTCGCCAATCCGCGCAACGCCGCCGCCGGATCGCTGCGCCAGAAGGACGCCGCCGTTACCGCGAGCCGCCCGCTGCGCTTCTTCGCCTGGGGCTGGGGCGAAACGAGCGCGCTGCCCGGCGACACGCAAAGCGCGGTGATCGCGGCGATCCGCCGCTGGGGCTTCCCGGTCGCCGACGCTTTCCGGCCCGCCGCGCCGGTCGAGACGGCCCTTGCCACCTACAAGGCGATCGAGGCCGAGCGTGCCGACCTGCCGTTCGATATCGATGGCGTGGTCTATAAGATCGATCGGCTCGACTGGCAGGCGCGGCTGGGCTTTGTCGGCCGCGCGCCGCGCTGGGGGCTGGCGCATAAATTCCCGGCGCAACAGGCGCAGACGACGCTGCGCGCCATCGACATCCAGGTCGGCCGCACCGGCAAGCTGACCCCGGTTGCGCGGCTCGAGCCCGTGACGGTTGGCGGCGTCGTCGTCACCAACGCGACGCTCCATAATGCCGATGAGATTGCCCGCCTCAATGTCTGGCCCGGCGACCGGGTGGTGCTGCAACGCGCGGGCGACGTCATCCCGCAGATTGTCGACAATCTCTCGCGCGATGACAGCCGGGGCAGTTGGCCCTTCCCCACCCTGTGCCCCGAATGCCAGTCCGACGCGGCGCGCGAGGCCGGCGAAGTCGATATCCGCTGCACCGGCGGCCTGATCTGCCCGGCGCAGCGGGTCGAGCGGCTGAAGCATTTCGTCAGCCGCGGCGCGATGGACATTGATGGGCTGGGTGAGAAGACGATCCAGGAATTTTTCGCGCTCGGCTGGTTGCACAGCCCCGCCGATATTTTCCGCCTCCACCAGCACAAAGCCGATTTGCTGGGGCGCGAGGGGTGGAAGGATAAGTCGGTCGACAATCTGCTGGCGAGCATTGAGGCGCGGCGCACGCCCGACCCGTCGCGCTTTCTGTTCGGCATCGGCATCCGTCACGTGGGGAGCGTCACCGCGCGCGATCTGCTCAAGGCGTTTGGCAGCGTGCATGCCATCGCCGACGTCGCCACGCGTGCCGCCAGCGACCCCGCCGCCCGCGCCGAAATTGAATCCGTGGAAGGCGTTGGCCCAGCGGTGGCACAAGCGCTGATCGACTTTTTCGCCGAGGCGCATAACCGCGAT
>JBOFDB010000160.1:0-3841 GCA_051646545.1 Sphingomonas sp. | reverse complement strand
TTCTTCCCGCCGGAAATCGCCACCATGGCGAACGAGGCGGCGCGACTGAATGGCGTGCAGGGCATCGACTGGGCCGAATTTGCCGGACGGGACGCCCCGGCGACGGCGCTGCCGCAGGCTGCGGCGGATGATATCGCCTATTTGCAATATTCCAGCGGCTCGACGCGGTTTCCGCATGGCGTGATCATCACGCACCGCGCGCTGATGTCCAACCTCGCGGCGCATGGCCATGGCATGCAGTTGATCGACAGCGATCGCTGCGTATCCTGGCTGCCCTGGTATCACGACATGGGCCTGGTCGGCTGCTTCCTGTCGCCGATGGCCAACAGCTTGTCGGTCGACTATCTCAAGACTGAGGATTTTGCGCGGCGCCCGCTGGCGTGGCTTGATCTTATTACCCGCAATCAGGGAACGACGGTCAGCTATTCACCGACATTCGGGTACGATATCTGCGCGCGCCGCATTTCCAGCCAGACGCGAGCGTCAGACCGGTTTGATCTGTCGCGCTGGCGCCTCGCCGGCAATGGTGCTGACATGATCCGGCCTGATGTGATGCAAAACTTCGTCGATGCCTTTGGCGATGCCGGATTCAAGGCCAACGCGTTCCTGCCCAGCTATGGCCTTGCCGAGGCGACGCTCGCCGTTTCGATCATGCCGCCGGGTGAAGGGATCCGCGTCGAGCTGGTCGAGGAGACCGAGCTGTCGGGCACGCCTGCCGCAGAAGGCCGACCGCAACGCTATCGCGCCATCGTCAATTGCGGCAAGCCGGTACGGGGCATGTCGGTTGAGGTGCGCGACGAAGACGGCGCTCCCCTGCCCGAACGCGCCATCGGCAAATTATGGTGCGCTGGCCCCTCGCTGATGTCGGGCTATTTCCGCGATGACGAAGCGACCGACGCCTGCATGGTCGATGGCTGGCTCGATACCGGTGACATGGGCTATCTGTCTGACGGTTATGTCTATATCGTCGGGCGCGCCAAGGACATGATCATCATCAACGGCAAGAACCACTGGCCCCAGGACATTGAATGGGCGGTGGAGCAATTGCCGGGGTTCAAGGCGGGTGACATTGCCGCCTTTGCCATCACCACCCCCGGCGGTGAAGAAACGCCCGCCGTGCTGGTCCAGTGCCGCACGTCCGACGCGGCTGAACGCCAGCGCTTGCTTGAGGCGATCCGCGAGCGGGTGCGCGCGGTGACGGGCATGAACTGCGTGATCGAGCTGGTGCCGCCGCGCACGCTGCCGCGCACCAGTTCGGGCAAGCTCAGCCGGTCCAAGGCGCGCAACCTTTATCTGGCGGGTGAGATCAAGCCTTACGCGATTGCGGCTTGATCAGGCGCTGCGTTGGTCGCAGTTTGCGGCGATTACGAAGGCACGCCTAACCATCCGCTAACCTCCGCGCGGCTATATTTCGCCGTGTGAGCAAGCAACAAATCTCGCAATTTGCGCACCCGCGCATAAATACTCGAGCGTTGCTCGGGCTTTACGACCCCGCCGATAGCACGGACTGGGGGCCGATTCGCGCCGCCCAGTTGCATGCCGGCCGGCAGCTAGCGGTGTTCATGCTGGCGGCAAATGTCATTGGCGCGGCCTTGATCACCATCATCGCCAGCCGCGCCCTGCCGGTGTGGATGCCCGAAAGCTGGGCGGCGCTGACCGCCAGCGTCGCGGCCGCGGTCACCTTCCGTCGGCTGTCGAGCGCGCATCGCGACGCGATCAGCGCCAGCGTGGAAGATGTTCGTGCCACGCTGGCAGACGGGATCGCGCTTGGTGCCGTCTGGGCCGCGCCGCCGCTTGCCGCCATTTTGCTGATGCATGGCGCCGCGCCTGAAGTGCTGGGCATCTGGGTCGTCCTTGCGGTGCTGATGGTCGCATCGGCCGTTGCCATGGCGGCACTGCCGCTCGCCACTTTGGCTTTCCTGCTGCTGACGGGCGCTGGCACGGTGGCGATGCTATATGTAGCCTCGGGCGCGATGCTCGCCGCGGCGAGCGCGATGTTCGTGCTGCTGGTGTTACTTGGCTGCGTCGATCGCGCCCGCTCGCTCGTCGTTATTCGCGCGAATGAAATCGCGATGGCGGAACGCGATGAGACGGTGGCCCTGCTGCTGCGCGACGGCGAAGCCCGCGAAGGAGAAAGCGATGACGGCACCGCCGATTGGTTGTGGGAAATCGACGCCGGCCGCCGGGTGGTCCGCGCCAATCGGCGTTTCGCCTATGCCGCCGGTCTTGATCCCGTCAAGATCAACAACATGCCCTTTCTACAGGTGCTCGCCGGCCCGGCCTGGGAAACCGGCAATTTTTCGGAAAGCCTGCGTGATCTTGCCGCCAAGCTGAAACAGCGCGAACAATTTCGCGGGCTGGTCGTCAAGGTGCGCGTCAACGATACCGATCGCTGGTGGGAAATCGCCGCCACGCCGCGTTATGACGATTCGGGCACCTTCATCGGCTTTCGCGGCGTCGGATCGGACGTAACCGAAGCCCGCGCCTCTGCCGACCAGATCAGCCGGATGGCGCGGTTTGACATGTTGACCGGCCTGCCCAACCGCCTGCTGATCAACGAAACGCTCGCCAAGGCGATGGCCGACGCCGAAAAATGGAGCTCGCGCTGCGCCTTCATCATGATCGATCTGGATCGGTTCAAGGCGGTCAACGACACGCTCGGCCATCCGGTCGGCGATCGCCTGCTTGGCCGCGTGGCGCAGCGGCTGGCGCAGATTATGACCGACAATGAAATGGTCGGACGACTTGGCGGCGACGAATTTGCCGTGGTGGTACGCGACGCGACCGACACCGCCCGGCTGGAGCGGCTTGCCACCAACATCATCGAAAGCGTCTCAAGACCTTATGAAATCGACCAGCACCGGCTGTATATCGGCGCCAGCCTGGGCGTCGCGGTTGGCCCGCGCGACGGGCGGACGGCGGAAATGCTGGTGCGATCGGCCGATCTGGCGCTCTACCGCTCCAAGGATGCCGGGGGCGGTGTCTTCCATCTTTACGAACCCCAGCTGCACATGCAGGCCGAGGAGCGCCGCGTGCTCGAAATCGCGCTGCGCGAGGCGGTGCGCAAGGGCGAGATGCATCTCGTCTATCAGCCCGTGGTGTCGGCAGAGGCAGAGGGGCTGACCGCGTTTGAAGCGCTGCTGCGCTGGACGCATCCCGAGCTGGGGCCCATCTCGCCCGATAAATTCATCCCGCTGGCCGAAGAGGCGCGGCTGATCGCGCCGATCGGCGAATGGGTGCTGCGCACTGCCTGCCAGGAAGCCGCCGCCTGGCCGGGGCAAATGACGGTGTCGGTCAATGTCTCGGCCGATCAGCTTACCAACCCCAATTTCGTCAGCATCGTCACCTCGGCGCTGGCGCAGAGCGGCCTGCCGCCTGCACGGCTCGAACTCGAAGTGACCGAAAGCGTCTTCATGCGCGAAGGCACAGGCGCGACCAAAGTGCTGGAAAGGATCCTCGATCTCGGTGTCCGGCTCGCGCTCGACGATTTCGGCACGGGCTATTCCTCGCTCGGCTATCTGTCGCAGACGCGCTTTTCGACGATCAAGATCGATCGCAGCTTTGTTCAGGCCGCCGCCAAGGGCAAAAAGGAAGCCATCGCCATCATCCGCGCCGTGGTTGCCCTGGCGGATTCGCTGGGCATGGCGACGACGGCGGAAGGGGTTGAAAGCGAAGCCCAGCATTATCTGGTGCGCGATCTGGGCTGCACCAAGGTGCAGGGCTATTATTTTAGCCGCCCGCTGCCGGCCGCAGAAGCCCGCGCCATCGTGTTGCGCGCGGTCGCCAGCAGCAAAGCTGCCTGACCCCGCTCAACGCCCCCTTGCTCCAACAATTCTTCAAA
>JBOFDB010000291.1:0-2219 GCA_051646545.1 Sphingomonas sp. | reverse complement strand
GACGAGCCGGACCGCGCCGATGCGGCCGAACAGCAACTGGTCAGACGGCGCCCCCCATGGGCTTTCGACCGTCCGCCATTCGGCATCCTCCAGCCCGTCGATCGCATAAAGCCCCGATCCGCCGATAATCCCGATCGTCCAGCCCTTGCCCTGATTCGCCATGTTCACTCCTGACACTTGCTGTGCCATAAGATTCTCCATGGCTTAGCCTTCGGAGACTCCATGCACCGCTTCACCATCGCCGCCGCCCTTGCCGCAGCACTTGCTGTCCCCGCCCATGCCGCCGAGCCCGTAACGGGGCAATGGCTAACCGCCAAGGGCAATGCCGTTGTGACGATCAGCAAGTGCGGAACCGCCGTTTGCGGCAAGATCGTTCGCCTGCTCATCAATACGCCCGAAAATCCCGAAGGGCTGGATCGCCGGAACAGCAAGCCCGAGCTGCGCACCCGCAAACTGGTCGGGCTGGAAATCATTCCGGCGTTCAAGGATGACGGCAAGGATTGGCGCGGCCGCATCTATTCGCCGGAGACCGGCAAGGATTATGCAGGCTATATCACCAAGAACGCCGATGGCACGCTGGCAGTCAAAGGCTGCATCACTTCATTCCTGTGCCAGACGCAGACATGGAAACCGGCGAAGTAGCCGCTCACACCACTTTCATCCCCGCCGAATAGTGGTGCCACGCAAAGATCGCCGCGGCGCCGCGATGGGGGCGCCAGGGTTCGGCGAGGTCACGCACCAGCTTCTCGCTTGGCCGCTCGTCATGGCCCAGGATGCGGCCAATCTCGATCTGCACCGCCAGGTCGCCTGCGGGCCAGATATCGGCGCGGCCTTCGGCGAACAGCAGATAGATTTCCGCCGACCAGCGGCCAATGCCCTTGATGCGGACGAGCTGGGCGATGGCTTCCTCGTCGTCAGCGGGCAGGTTCATCAGGTCGAGCCGGCCGCTCGTCACTTCCTCGGCGAGGCTCTTGGCATAGCTCGATTTCTGGCGCGACAGGCCGGCTTCGCGCAATCCCTCTGGCGTGGCAGCGGCGATCGTCGCGGGATCGTCAAGATTGCCAAGCGCCGCTTCCAGCTTGTTCCAGATCGACTGCGCCGCCTTTACCGATACCTGCTGGCCGACAATGGTGCGCAGCAAGGTGCCATATCCCCGGTCGCGAAGGCGCGGCGCCGGATAGCCGACGCGCGCCACCGCGGCAGCGAAGGCAGGCTCGCGCGCGGCGAGCGCATCGAGCGCCGTCGTCAACTGCTCAGCGGAAAGGCCCATTCAACTGCATCCTTGAAATCGCGGGGCGGCGGCGGCAAGGGAACGCGCGACACCTTTAGGGGAGACTGGCATGCCTGAACTTATCGTCGTGACGCGCAATGGGGAAGAACGCACGATCACGGGCGAAGCGGGATTGTCGGTGATGGAAGTCATCCGCGATGCGGGCATTGACGAAATCCTGGCGCTGTGCGGCGGCTGCTGCAGCTGCGCGACATGCCATGTCCATGTCGACCCGGAATTTGCGGCCAAACTGCCCAAGATGAGCGAGGACGAGAATGACCTGCTCGATTCGTCGGCCGATCGCGACGAATTTTCGCGGCTGTCGTGCCAGATCCCGTTCAGCGATGCGCTGAACGGCCTGAAAGTGCGCGTCGCGGCGGAAGATTAAGCCCGGCTCGCCACGGCGTAGAGCGCGATCGCCGCTGCGTTGGAGACGTTGAGGCTTTCGATCCTGGTCGAAATCGGCAGCCGCGCCAGCGCGTCGCAATGCGCCTCGGTATTCTGGCGCATCCCCTCGCCTTCTGCGCCCAGCACCAGCGCAATGCGGCCCGTGCTGCCGATCGCCTCGGCCAATGTCGGCTGTGCCGCACCGGTCAAGCCCACGCGCCAATAGCCCGCCTCGGCAATCTCATCGAGGGCACGGGCAAGGTTGACGACGCGTGCCCAGGGCACAAGCTCCAGCGCGCCCGAGGCTGCCCGCGCGACGGTGCCCGATTCGGGTGGGGCGTGCCGGTCCTGCGTCACGATGCCAACCGCGTCGAACGCCGCCGCCGAGCGCAGGATCGCGCCGACATTGTGCGGGTCGGTCACTTGATCGAGCACCACCAGCGGCCGGTGATCGCCGACATCCGCCGCATCGGCGAGCAAATCGGCCAGCCAGATATCCTCCAGCGGATCAACTTCCGCCACAATGCCCTGATGCGGCGCGTCGGATGGCACCAGCCGGGCA
>JBOFDB010000207.1:0-1618 GCA_051646545.1 Sphingomonas sp. | reverse complement strand
ACGATGCGGCCAAGACGCTCGCTGCTTATTCCAAGCTCCCCGACAGCGACCCGCGCAAGCAGGAGGCAATCTCCGCCAACAAGGATGCGCTGGAGCATATGGCGCAGGCGCAAGCCGCGGCGCTGAAGGCGGCCGATGTGGCCAAGCAGGCGAACGTCACCTCCGCCAAGGTTATCGCGGAGGCGCAAGCCAAATACGATTCCGCCAAGGCGCAGCTCGATGTGCTCAACAAGACCAAGAACGACGCCGGGACCAGGCTGCAGCGGGCCGATGCCAATGTGGCTCAGGCCCGCCAAGGCCAACGACGACGTGAAGAGCGCACAGGCCAAAGTCGACACCACCGGGCAAAAGGCCAAGACTCTCGGTACGGCGGCGGTTAACAGCCTGCTCAACCCGAAGCCCGCACCGGGAGGCAATGTCGCGGCGACCGTGCCGTCAACCGCGCTGCCGCTGGCGACGCCGGCGGTCACTGGCGCACCACTCATTGGCCACGACGGTGCCAGCCTTATTGGCCACGACGGTGCCAGCGTCACTTCGAAGGGCGGCGGCAATATCGTTGCTGCAGGCGGGGGTAATGTTGTCGCCGCAGGTGGTGGCAATATTGTCGCTGCTGGAGGCGGCAACTTGTTGTCGGAACACGGTGCCGGCCTGATCAGCGAGCATGGCGCCGGCCTAATCTCGAACGCGGCGGCGGCGCTGGCAGCGTTGCCAGGCGCCAACCTCGCGGCAACAAGCCCGAATGCATTCAGGCAGGATTCGCGGATCGAGGCGTTTACCAACGTCACTAATCCAGATCAGGATCTCAGGAATGCCGTAGGCAACTTGAGCCACCAGGACAGCAAGACGCTGTCTGACCTGAAGGCCCAGGTCGCGGCTGGCAAGCCGCTGACTGCCGATCAGGCCCAGCAGGTCAAGTCGATCACCGATAGGATAGCCAGGAGCATGGACCCGGCCAACGTCAAATCCCTGCAAGCGGCGATCGATGCCAAGGCCGCGCCCCAAACCTCCGGTCCGGCGAGCTCGACCACTAAGGCCAGCACGACGCCGCAGGCCACTACCAATGCGGCACCGGTCCAGCCAGCATCGACCCAACCGGCATCGGCTGCGCCGCCTGCCAACGCGCCGGCCGTCGCCGCAGTGCCTGCACCGCAACAGCCGGCCGTTAGCAAGTCGGACCTTTCCCCCGCCTATGCGGAGCAGCTTCTCAAGGTTGGACCGGCGGTCATCCAGGGACTTCAGGCCCAGCAGCAGGCCGCGCTCGCGAAGGGCGACAAGGCGCTTGCCGACGGCCTGGGCAAAGATGTTGCGCGGATGCAGGCAGAACTGGCGGTGGCCAAAACGATGCCAGCGGCAAGCAGCCAGCCCGCGACCACAGCGGCAGCGGCCGCAGCGCCTGCCGGCGGCGGAAATGCGAATACTCCCGCATCGTCAGCACCCGCGACCGCCCCGGCTGCGACTGCCGCGGCTCCCGCTGCTGCGGCGAAGCCCGCCGTGGCCAGCGTTTCGCCTGCGACGACGCCGGCGCAGCCCGCAGCGGCGGCACCTCCCGTCACGGCGAAGAATGACGCTCCCGCAGCCCCGACAAAGATTACGGCTGAGCAGGGCAAGGCCATTCAGC
>JBOFDB010000605.1:0-9050 GCA_051646545.1 Sphingomonas sp. | reverse complement strand
ACCCCTCGGCTTCGAGCGGATTGGCGAGGCCGAGGCCGCAGACGGTAAGGTCGGGTTTTGCCGCACGAACACGGTCGAGCTGGCGGTCGACATCCTGCCCTTCCGAAATTGTCGTGGTCGCGGGCAACAGCGCCAGATCGCGGGCCAAATGGCGACGGTGGAGATAGGGCGTACCCACCTCAATAGGTGTCATGCCAAGCTCAACCGACAGGAAGCGCGCCAGCGGCACTTCCAGCTGCGAGTCGGGGAGGAAGAAGATGGTCTTGCCCGCCAACCGGTCGCGCGAATGCTCGATCGCGCGCTTGGCGCGTTCGCGGCCGGGTGCGATCACAGCGCGGAAATGCATCTCGTCAATGCCGAAAGCGCGCGCGGCGGCGTGGAGCCAGTCGGTCGTCCCTTCCGCGCCGAACGGGAATTGCGCGTCGAGGCGGGCGGCGCCGCGATCCTCCAGCATCCGGGCTGTTTCGCCCAGGAACGGCTGCGCCAGCAGGAAGCGGGTATTGGGGCCGACCGGCGGCAAGTCGCCTGAGCGGCGCGGCGGGAACATGCGCACGCGGGCAATGCCCAGCTCGGCGAACAAGCGAGCAAACTGATCCTCGACAATATCGGGCAGCGCGCCGACGATCATCAGCTCGGGTGCGGCGTCGGCGGGCGCGGCGGGCAGTTGCGGCACCAGCGCGGCGAGGCAGGCATCCTCGCCCTCGGTAAAGGTCGTCTCGATGCCGCTGCCCGAATAATTGACGACGCGCACCCGGGGATTGTGCTTGGCCGACAGGCGCTGCGCGGCGCGCGACAAATCGAGCTTGATCACTTCGCTGGGGCACGAGCCGACCAGGAACAGCATGCGGATGTCGGGGCGGCGCGCGAGCAGCTGATCTACGACGCGATCGAGTTCCTCATTGGCGTCGGCGAGTCCCGCCAGATCCTTGTCGTCGATGATCGCGGTGCCGAAGCGCGGTTCAGCAAACACCATGACGCCGGCCGCCGATTGCAGCAGATGCGCGCATGTCCGCGAGCCGACCACCAGGAAAAAGGCGTCCTGCACCTTGCGGTGCAGCCAGATGATGCCGGTCAGCCCGCAGAACACCTCGCGCTGGCCGCGTTCGCGCAGCACGGGCTGGCAGTCTGCGCCGGCGGCGGCGGCAAGCGAGAGAGGGGGCGTCATGCCGCCACCACCGACAGGGGAGCGGCGGGTCGCGCCGCTTGCAGCCGCGCCGCGCGCAGCTTCAAAATGAATTGCGCCGCATTGATGAGGTAGGCGGCATAAGCGGCAAGCGCGATCCCCATCCGCGCCTGCGGGCTGCCCCAATCGCCGATCAGCGCCGCCAGATAGGCGGTGTGCAGCGCCAGCACGAGCATGGAGAAAACGTCTTCCCAAAAGAAAGCGCGGGCAAACAGCCATTGTCCGAACACGACCTTCTCCCAGGCGGCGCCGGTGATCATGATGGTGTAGAGCACCAATGTCTTGACGACGACCGAAGCGGTTGCCGCACCGGCGCCATCGCCGCTTGCCAGATAGCGCAGCACCAGCGCGAGGCTGACCAGAAAGACAAAGAATTGAACGGGCGCCAGAATCGCCTGCACCAGCGTCCACCGCGTTGCATCGCGGCGAGCACGTTGTTCGGGCGTGTAAAGTGCCGACCCGTTGCGGGACTGCGCTTTCGCCGTGGAAGTTCGCTTGTCGCGCATCACTCCCCGCTGGCCATCCTTCCAAGACAGGGAGAGTAGGACTCGCTAGACCTAAGTGTCAACTTAAATTGACGTATAGAAAACTTTACAATGAAACGCGGTCGGCATAGGCTGCTCCCTGATCAGACCGCTCCATGCAGAACGGGACCGAGTCGGTGGGGCGTGCGGCCCTTCGCGGGCATCTGCCCGCAGATCGATGACGGTTCTCCCGGGGTAGCCTGTGCTTGAGGAGAGCGGGGCATGGCGTCGTTTTTCGGTTTCGCGCGGGGACGGATGGCAACGCCAGCCGCTGATGCGTTGCGTCCTCACCGTCCTCTCAACGATCGGTCTCCGGCCGAACTGGCTGCGCTGATCAGCGGGGAAGTGATTCCGCGCATGGTCGCGCTCTCCCGTCCGCAGGCTGATATCATCGACCTGGCCGCGCAAAATCCCCATATTTCGGCCGCCGATATCGATGGCTTGATCCCGCTGGTGCTTGATCTTGACTCGACGGGACTGCACGAGCGGATCGATCAGCTCGTCGCGCGCGGGGTGACGAACGAGGCATTGCTGATCGATCTGATCGCCCCGCTCGCACGGCGCCTCGGCCGCTTGTGGGAAGAGGATCGCTGCGACTTTATCGACGTTACCATGGGCATCTGGCGATTGCAGGAGCTGGTGCACGAGCTGGGCGCCCGCCGACCGTGCCGGGCGAACGATCCGGCCGCTGCGCGTCGCGCGCTGTTCGCGACCATGCCTGGCGATCACCACGGTTTCGCTACCGTCTTGATTGCAGAGGTTTTTAGCGGACGCGGCTGGCAAGCGGACCGGCTGGGCGATGTCGCCATGTCGGATATCAGCAAATGCCTTGCCTCTGCGAGCTATGACCTTGTTGGATTGACCGTCACCAGCACCTGCCATATGGCGCCGCTTCCTTCGGTCATCCGGGCCTTACGCAGCGTGTCGATCAATCCGCGTCTTGTCATTCTGGTCGGCGGCTACGCGATCGGCGGCGATCATGCGCAGGCGCTTGCCATGGGCGCCGACGGGACAGCGGGCGATGCGCGTGAGGCGGCGGTGCTCGCTGAGCGGCTGGTCGATGCGGCGCGGCTGCCGCAGGCCGGCATTTGACTAGTCCCAGGGAGTACGGCGTTTAAGCCGATGAACAAGCACCACGCCTCTTTCCAGACCATCGCGTTTCGCGATCCGGGCGGTATTGGCGTTTTGTCGGCGGCGACGATTGCCGATCTGCTGGGCTCGGCGGGCGATCTTGCCTTTGTGCTCGATGCAGATGGCGTCATCCGCGACGTAGCGGTGACGGCGGAGGATATTGCCCGGATCGGCGTCGCCGATTGGATCGGCCGACGCTGGATCGACACGGTTGGGATCGACAGCCGTCCCAAGGTCGAGGAAATCATGGCGAGCGTGGCGGCTGGCCAGTCGGGCCATTGGCGACAGCTCAATCATCCCACCGATAGCGGCGATGTGCCCGTCCGCTACCTGGCGGTGCCTTTAAGCGGCAAGCGGCTGGTGGTGATCGGGCGCGACTTGCGCAGTCTGGCGGCGCTCCAGCAGCGGCTGCTCCAGGCGCAGCAATCGCTGGAGCGTGACTATCTCAAAATGCGTCAGGCCGAGGCGCGTTATCGGATGCTGTTCGACCTCGCGACCGAGCCGGTGATCATTGTCGACGGGGCCACGCGCAAGATCCGCGAGGCCAATCCGGCGGCGCATCGGGTATTGGGGGCGAAACCGGGTACGCTCGCCGATCAGCCGGCGAGCGTGATCGCCGCGCCGGCCCATCGCGAAGCGCTGATCGCGCATCTGGGCGCGGCGCAGGCGGCGGATGATGTCGCCCCGATCAGCATCAGCCTGGTCAATGGCGATGCCGACGTGCGGCTGTCGGCGCGGCTGTTCCGCCAATCGCGCGAGTCGCTGCTGCTCGTTCGGGTGCTTGAGCCCGATGTACCCGACCCGCGCCACGTCCATGATGCGGCGCTGAGCGATGTGATCGAGCAGATGCCCGATGCCTTTGTGCTGGCCGATCGTGACCTCAACATCCTGACCGCAAACCGCGCCTTCGCCGATCTGGCCGAGTTGCCATCGATTGAGCGGCTGCGCGGCGAAGCGCTGGGCAATTGGCTGGGGCGCCCCGGCATCGATCTTGACCTGATGCTTGGCCAGTTGCGCGAACATGGCGTGGTCCGCAATGTTTCGGCGATTTTGCGGGGCGCGGCCGGCGGGCAGGAAGAGATCGAGGTCTCTGCCGTCATCGCGCCGAGCGCGGAAGGCGATTGTTATGGCTTTGCGATCCGCAATGTCGGCCGCCGCCTGCGACCGCCGCCCGTGGCGGTGCAGGGCGACATGCCCCGATCGGTGGAGCAGCTGACCGAGCTGGTCGGCCGCATGTCATTGAAGGAAATCGTCCGCGAGTCGACCGATCTGATCGAGCGGCTGTGCATCGAGGCGGCGCTGACCTTCACGTCGGACAATCGCGCCTCCGCCGCCGAAATTCTGGGGCTCAGCCGCCAAAGCCTGTATTCGAAGATGCACCGCCACGGGCTGGGCAATCTGATCGGTGGCGAGGGATAGAAGCCCGGCCTTCCTGCCTCCCGCTCGTGCTGAGCTTGTCGAAGCACCAATCTTCTTTTTTTGGGCGATGTTGCGGCCCGCAGTGCTGCCCTTCGACAAGCTCAGGGCGAACGGGCCGGGTGCGGGCCAAGGATAATACGGGGCAATCGGAATCTCTTTGACGCCCACCAGTGTCCAGTCTAGTTTACACCAATGGCACGTCCGGCGACTCCCGCGATGACGGCTGCGCTCCCGGCGCCGCGCGATGTGCTGGAGCTGTTGAAACCGATCACCTGGTTTCCGCCAATCTGGGCATTTTGCTGTGGTGTCGTCTCATCGGGCGCATCATTGGGCGCGCGTTGGGGCCTCGTGCTGGCGGGCGCGGTGCTGGTCGGTCCCTTGGTGTGCGGCACCAGCCAGGCGATCAACGACTGGTTTGATCGCGAGGTCGATGCAATCAACGAGCCTGACCGGCCGATTCCGTCGGGGCGGATTGGCGGGCAATGGGGCTTGTGGATCGCGCTCACCGGCTCGGCATTGTCGCTGGCGGTCGGCGCGGCGATGGGGGCAATAGTCGGCTGGGCGACGGTGCTCGCGCTTGCTTTTGCCTGGGCCTATAGCGCGCCGCCGCTGCGCCTAAAGATGAGCGGGCTGTGGGGCCCGGCGGCCGTCGCGATTACCTATGAAGGGCTGACCTGGTTTACCGGTGCGGCGCTGATGCTGGGGGAATGGCCGTCGGCGCGCAACCTGGCGGTGCTCGCGCTCTACAGCCTGGGCGCGCACGGCATCATGACGCTCAATGATTTCAAGGCGATTGAAGGCGACAAGGCGATGGGCATCCGCTCGCTGCCGGCGGTGATGGGCGTCCGCACGGCGGCGGCCATCGCCTGTGTGACGATGGCGGTGCCGCAAATCGTGGTGATCGCGCTGATGGCCTGGTGGGGGCATGGGTTTGCAGCGGCAATCATCGTCATCTTGCTGGCGACGCAGCTCGTGCTGATGCGCCGGTTGCTCCGCGATCCGCGCCAATTTGCCCCCTGGTACAACGCCACCGGCACATCGCTGTCGGTGCTTGGCATGATGGTAAGCGCCGGCGCTTTGGGCTGGAGCGGACAGGGATGATCGGCACCGTCCCCAAGCCACTGGGCTGGCCCAGCATCATCCGGCTGGGGCTGGTGCAAAGTGCGATCGGGGCCGTGGTGATGCTGGCGACATCGCTGCTCAACCGCATCATGGTCGTCGAATATGCCCTGCCCGCCGCGCTGCCCGCCGGACTGGTCGCGTGGCATTATGCGGTGCAGCTGTCGCGACCGGTGTGGGGGCATGGCTCCGACAAGGGACGACGGCGCGCCCCCTGGATCATGGGGGGCATGGGTGTGCTGGCGCTGGGCGCGCTGATGGCGGTGGATGCGCTGGCGATCATTCGCGCGGTGCCGGTGGCGGGCGTGCTGCTGTCGGTGCTGGCCTATGCCTTGATCGGCGCGGGCGTCGGCGCGGCGGGCACTTCGCTGCTCGCGCTGCTGGCAACGCAAGTCGCACCGGGGCGGCGCGCGGCGGCCGCCTCGATCACCTGGATCATGATGGTGATGGGTATCGTCGTCACCTCGGGCATCGCGAGCAAGCTGGTCGATCCTTTCTCGTTGCCAAGATTGGGGCTGGTTGTCGGCGGCATCGTCGCGGGGGCGTTCGCGCTGTCGTGCCTGGCGGTGTGGCGGGTCGAACGACCGGGGCTGAGCTTCACCGAGCCGGTAGCGACCGACGGCAGCGGGGACAGCTTCGGTGATGCCGTGTGCGAGATGCTGCGCGATCCGGATGCCCGACGCTTTACGCTCTTCGTCTTCCTCTCGATGTTCGCCTATTCGATGCAGGATTTGATCCTGGAGCCGTTTGCCGGGCTGCGCTTCGGCTATACGCCCGGGCAGTCGACCGGCCTTTCCAGCGTGCAGCATATGGGCGTGCTGAGCGGGATGGTGCTGGCGGGTATTGGTGGCAGTGCCTTTGGCGGTGGCAGCGCAGCGGCGATGCGGCGCTGGATCTTCGGCGGGTGCGTAGGATCGGCGCTGGCCCTTACCGGGTTGGCGGTCGCGGCGCGAGTCGGGCCGGGATGGCCGCTCTCCCTGACAATCTTTGGGCTGGGCTTTGCCAATGGCATTTTCGCGGTCGCCGCGATCGGCGCGATGATGGGGCTGGCGGGCGCTGCCGGTCCGCGTCGCGAAGGCATGCGCATGGGCGTGTGGGGGGCGGCACAGGCGATCGCCTTCGGTGCGGGCGGGCTGATCGGCGCGGTCGGCATCGATATTGGCCGCTGGGCAATGGGCGCGACCGATCGTGCCTTCATCATGGTCTTTGCGAGCGAGGCGCTGTTGTTCCTCGTTGCGGCCGGGCTGTCGCTGCGGCTCGGCGGATGGTCGGCGCCGAAGCGTCAGCCGCACCGCGCCACCGATCGGGAGTATGCGCTATGACCGAGGAACAGCAATATGACGTGGTCGTGGTCGGCGGCGGGCCTTCTGGGGCGACCGCAGCGACCGATCTGGCGGCGGCGGGGCGGCGCGTGCTGCTGCTTGATCGCGCCGGGCGGATCAAGCCGTGCGGCGGCGCCATCCCGCCGCGCCTGATCCGCGATTTCGCGATCCCCGATCATCTCCTCGTCGCCCGCGCGACCGCCGCCCGAATGGTCGCGCCCTCGGGCCGCAGCGTCGACATGCCGGTTTCGGCGAGCACACCGGGTGGCTTTGTCGGCATGGTCGATCGCGAGGTGTTCGACGACTGGCTGCGTGATCGGGCGGCGGTGACGGGGGCGGAGCGCCGCGTCGGCAGCTTTGACCGCATCGATCGCGACGCCGATGGCATGGCGCTCGTCGTCTATCGCGAAGGGCGCGGCGGGCATGAATATCGCGTTCGCGCCCGCGCCGTTATCGGCGCCGATGGGGCGCGGTCGGGCGTCGCGCGCAATGCCATTCCCGGCGGCGACCGCGTCAAATGCGTGTTTGCCTATCACGAAGTCGTCGCCTCACCCGAAGGCGATGTGGCGGCGCAGGCAGGGTTCGCCGGGCATCGCTGCGACGTGATTTATCAAGGTGATTTGTCACCCGATTTCTATGCCTGGGTGTTCCCCCACGGCGCCCATACCAGCATCGGCGTCGGCAGCGCGAACAAGGGGTTTGAACTGCGCAAGGCCGTCGCCCGGCTGCGGGCGACGACGGGGCTTGATCAATGCGAAACCGTGCGCGTCGAAGGCGCGCCGATCCCGCTGACGCCCTTGAAACGCTGGGATAATGGTCGCGACGTGCTGGTCTGCGGCGATGCGGCGGGCGTGGTTGCGCCCGCATCGGGCGAGGGCATTTATTACGCCATGGCCTGCGGGCGCATCGCGGCACAAAGCGTCGATCGCTTCCTCAACACTGGTCGCGCCGCCGAGCTGAAATCGGCGCGCCGCGCCTTCATGCGGGAACATGGCCGCACCTTCTGGGTGCTGCGCCTGCTGCAATATTTCTGGTATGCCAGCGACAAAAGGCGCGAGGCGTTCGTCAAGATGTGCGCCGACAAGGACGTGCAGGCGCTGACCTGGGAAGCCTATATGAACAAGCGCCTCGTGCGGCGAAAACCCATGGCGCATATGCGGGTTTTCGTGAAGGATATGGGGCATCTGCTGGGGTTCGCGACCTGATGCGTGCCCCGATGGGGCAGGCAAGGGGTTATAGCGATATGGGGCGCGCCTGGCTGTTTCCGATGTTCATCGCGGGCCTTGCGGCGACGGTCGTCGCGATGGTCGGCGCGACGATGACGACGATCGATCCCTGGTATGATGCACTGGTCAAGCCGCATTGGGCGCCGCCCGATGGCGCTTATGGCATTGTCTGGACGCTGATTTTCGCGGTGACGGCGCTGGCGGCGGTAACGGGGTGGCGGGCCATGCCCAATGCGCGCGAAGGCGATACGCTGATCGGCCTGTTTGCGATCAACGGCTTCCTCAACATCTTGTGGAGCATCTTGTTCTTCCGGCTGCACCGGCCCGATTGGGCCGTGGCGGACGTGGCGTTGCTGTGGCTCTCGGTCGGCGCGCTGATCGTTTATAGCTGGCGGCGATCGATGCTCGCCTCGGCCTTGCTGACGCCCTATCTGTTATGGGTGACGTTTGCGGGCTATCTCAACCTGCAGATCGTTCACCTCAATCACCTGTTCGGCTGAGCGCCATAATGGCGTGGCTGTTCGCGAGCGGTCATGCCGCCGATATCGTGCTGGCGGTGATGGCGGCAGAAGCGCTGTGGCTGGTCGCGCGCGGCGGCTGGTCGGCGGGTGCGGTGGCCTTGCGGCTGGGACCGGGCGCGCTGATGCTGGTTGCGTTGCGCGCGGCGCTGGTGGGCGCGACATGGCCGTGGATCGCGCTGCCGCTGATCCTGTCGCTGCCGCTGCATCTTAAGGATTTGGCGCGGCGGAAATAGACTTCAGACAGTCCCAACTCTGCGCCCGTTCGTCTTGAGCGCAGTCGAGGGACGGGGAGCCTCGCAGAGGACAGGCAAGCGTGTCTCGACTTCGCTCGACACGCTCGACTTCGCTCGACACGAACGGGATGCAGGGAGTTAGCATATGGAGCGGCGGGAAGCCCGTGCCTCCCGCCGCCTGAACCGAAATTACGCCTGCGTCTTCAGATAGGCGATCACGTCCGCGCGCTTCTGCGCGTCCTTCAGACCCGGATAGGTCATCTTGGTGCCGGGCACGACACGCTGCGGCGCTTCGAGATACTGGAACAGCTTCTCCGGCGTCCAGGTGATGCCGCTGTTCTTGTTGGCGGCCGAATAGGTATAGCCAGCAAT
>JBOFDB010000431.1:0-1714 GCA_051646545.1 Sphingomonas sp. | reverse complement strand
CGAGGATGGCGAGATTCTGGTGCGCGGCGAGCTGGTCATGCACGGCTATTGGCGCAATGAGGTGGAGACGGCGCGGGTGCTGCAGGGCGGGTGGCTGCACACCGGCGATATCGGCCATATTGATGACAAGGGCCGGGTGGTCATCACGGACCGCAAGAAGGACATCATCGTCAATGACAAGGGCGACAATGTCAGCCCGCAGCGCGTCGAAGGCATGCTGACGCTGCAACCCGAAATATTGCAGGCGATGGTATCGGGCGACAAGCGCCCGCACCTGGTGGGCATCATCGTGCCCGATCCCGAATGGGCGAATGACTGGGCGAAGGCGGCTGGCCTGCCGACCGACATGAGATTGCTGAAGGAACATGACAAGTTTCGCGCCGCCGTTCGCGCCGCCGTCGACCGGGTCAATGGCGATGTCAGCGTGATCGAGAAGGTGCGCAAATTTGATTTTGCCGATGAGCCGTTCAGCATCGAAAATGAAGAAATGACGCCGAGCATGAAGATCCGCCGGCACGTCCTCAATCAGCGTTACGCAGACCGGATCGCCGGGATGTACAAGTCCTGACGACGGTGTTGCCCGGCCGCGTTCCCGGCGCACCGCGCCGCTGGTGGGCGGCGTTGCGGGAGCGGGCGCGCGACGATACGGAATTCGCGCAGGCGCTGGTGCGCTTTCCCGTCGGCATAACCTTCGTCGCGGCGACATTCTTCTTCGCCCAGCCTGCTGCTCATCCGGTCTATGCGCAAGTCTATGGCCAGCTGCCGATCGCCATTGCCGCCTATTGGCTGCTGGCTGCTCTGTTGGTGCTGCACATTTATCGCCGACCTGGCCACCGGGACTGGCGGCGGCAAATGGCGCTGATTGCCGATAATTTCGCCATCGGTGTGCTGCTGATGACCGGAGCAGAGGCGATGTTGCCGGCCTTTGCCGGCCTGCTGTGGGTCACTGTGGGTTTCGGGATGCGCTATGGCCCACGCTATTTGTTGCTGTCGATTGCGGCAGCGTTGGTTACCTGCTTTGTCGTCACTGCCCTCAACCCATGGTGGCGCGATCACCCCGCCATTCCGGCGACCCTCATATTCACGATCCTCGTCACCCCGACCTATGCCTTTTTCCTCCATGCCCGGCTGCGCAGCGCGCAACTGGCCACCGAAGCTGCCAGCCTGGCCAAATCGCGCTTCCTGGCGCAGGTCTCGCATGATCTGCGCCAACCGTTGCACGCCATGGGGCTGATGTCGGCCGGGATTGTCGATGCCGAAACGCCAGAGGTCCGGCGCGACCTCGCCGCCCGCATCGACCGGTCGGTGCATGATGCCCGCGAATTGCTGCAGACCTTTCTCGATCGCTCTATCATCGAAACTGGTCGACTGAAGGCAACGCCGCGCCCGTTCAGCCTTGGCGCGTTGTTGCGCGAACTGGAGCAGGCCAATCGCGCGGCTGCGGCATGGGATGGCACCCGGCTGCGCTTTGTCTTCACGAGCGCGTGGGTAGACGCTGATCGCGCCTTTGTGCGCACCATGGTGCAAAACCTGATCGCCAATGCGCTGCGCGTCTCTCGCGGGCGCAGCGTGCTGGTGGGCTGTCGGCGGCAGGGGAAAGGGCTGGCCGTTACAGTCGTCGATACCGGTCCAGGTATCGATCCAGCCTTCATGGCCATGGTCGCTGACCCGGCGACTGACCCTGGCCACCTTGCCGACGGTCGCCATGCGGGCA
>JBOFDB010000361.1:0-1761 GCA_051646545.1 Sphingomonas sp. | reverse complement strand
GGCGCCACCTCCCCCTTTCAGGGGGAGGATCAGGGATCACCCGATCGGCAGCCCGAACATCAGCTCGCGCACATAACGCGCGGGTGGTGAGCCATGCGCCAGCACCGCGTCATTATAGTCATGCAGGTTGAATTTCGCGCCCCAGCGCCGTTTGGCTTCTTCGCGCAGCGCCATATGCTCGGCATAGCCGCTGAAATAGCTGAGCAATTGCGCTGACGAGAGCCGCGCGCGCAGCCATTTGCCTTCCGCCTCGCGCTCCTGCTGGAACGCGGTCTTCATCATCAGGTCGAGCGCCTGTTCATGCGTCATCCCCTCCGCCTGAATGCCGATATCGAGCAGCGAATTGGTCACCGAACGCAGCCGCATCTTGAGGACGGTCAGCTTGAACAGCGGATCGCCGTTCATATAGCCTTCGTCCGCCATCATCCCTTCGGCATAGACCGCCCAGCCCTCGACAAAGGGGCCGGACGACAGCACCGCGCGCAGCAGCGAGGGATTCTTGTTCGCATGCCACAGCTGCAGATAATGGCCCGGCATCGCCTCGTGGATCGCCAGATCCTGCACCATGAAGTTGTTATATTCGCTCAGGAATGACGTCGCCTGCGCGTCGGTCCATTGATCGGGCACAGCGGCGACCGCAAAGAAATTGGCTTGGCCCTTTTCCAGCGGACCGGGCGGATCGTCATAGGCAACCGCATAGCCTTGCTGGAATTTGGGCATGTCGATCACGCGCACCGGCGCGTCGGGCATGGTGACGAGGTTTTTGGCGCGGACGAAATCGGTTGCCTGCGCCAGCGCACCGGTGGCCGCATCCCGCAACGCGGCGCGCGCCGGGCGCTGCTGATAAGTAAGCGCCAGCGCCGCTTCGATCGCGCGCTGCTGTTCGTCGGCGGTCGGCTGGTCGGGCAGGGCGGGCGCGCCCGGCTTGCCGGCCAGCACCTGCCGGGCAAGGTCATACATTTGCGCGCGCACATGCGTCACTTCGGCCAGGGCCCGCGCCTTGATCTCGGGCCGGGTCAGCGTGCCGCCCAGCGCAAATTTGATCTTTTCGTCATAGCGCGCCACGCCCAGGCGAAAATCGCCCTTGGCTTGCGGCACCAGCACCGTGTTGAGCCATTTCTGGTGTTCGGCGACCGCCGCCTTCAATCCCGCCAGCGCGGCGTCGAAGCGCTGTTGATCGGCGGGGGCCAATTCGCCCTTGTGCGGCGCCAGCATCGTCTCCGCGATCAGCACGATACCGGCATTGCGCTCAGCGACGGTCGACGCATAGACGTCGGGCACGCGGGCAGGCACGATCACCGCACGGACCTGGGCGAGGAATGCGGGCATCGCCTCCATCCGCGCCGTCGCTGCCTTCAGCCGCGGCGACCAGGGCGCGAAGTCACGCGCGGCGAGCAGATAAAGCGCGTTGCCCGCAATTTCATTATAGCTCTGGATGTCCCATTGCCAGCTCTGCAGGCTTTCGGCCTGCCACAGCTGGAAGCGCAGCGCATTGTCGAGCATCGCGGCATCGACCTGGGCGTCGCGCGTCAGGCCGGCGCGGTTGATGCCGTTAAGCGCGGCCAATGTCGCTTTCAGCGAGGCGACGGTGCGCGCATGGCCAGCGGGCGATATGTCGGGCAGCTTATCGTCGAAACGATGATCGCCAAGCTGCGTGCCCTCGACAGGCGAATTTTCAGCGATGCCCTTGATGAAGCGGTCAGACAGCGCGGCAAAGGCCTTGGCGGGCGATGCCGCCGCTGCCGTCTTGGCGGGCGTCGC
>JBOFDB010000266.1:0-1091 GCA_051646545.1 Sphingomonas sp. | reverse complement strand
CGCGCTGCCGCCCCTCAACCAGCACGCGGACGGTGCCGTCAGGCAGCTTGAGCAATTGCAGCACGGTCGCGACGACGCCGATATCGTGCAGCGCATCGATACCTGGATCATCCTCCCCCGGATCATGCTGGGCAACGAGAAAGATGTCCTTGTCCCCCGCCATCGCCCGTTCAAGCGCGGCGACGGATTTGTCGCGGCCAACGAACAGCGGCACCACCATGTGCGGGAAAACAACGATGTCGCGCAGCGGCAACAGGGGGAAATTATCAGTCATTCATGCTCCAAGCCGGGGCGTATGGCCTGCGGCGATCAACTTAATATGGGGCCAAGGGCGCGCGCTTCAATGCGCAGCGCTCAACCCATGCCGGGCAGTTTGAAGCCCGGCGGCAATTGCATCCCGTCCGTCATCTTGCCCATTTCGGCGTTGCTGGCGGCGTCAGCCTTGGTCCGCGCATCGTTGAATGCGGCGGTGACCAGATCCTCAAGCATCTGCTTTTCGTCGACGTTGATCAGGCTGTCATCAATGGCAACCTTGCGGATGCGGCCCTTGGCCGTCGCGGTGATCCGTACCAGACCGCCACCGGCGACGCCCTCCACCTCGATCGTGTCGAGCTTGGCCTGCGCATCGCTCATCTGTTGCTGAATGCGCTCGGCAGCCTCCTGGGCGGCGCGCAGCATTTCTTCCATTCCAGCCATATCTTCAAAAACTCCTCAGGCGGCACCGGTCGCCGGCGGGCGATACTCGGCATCGGGAAACTGGCGCAAGGCAGCATCGACGAGTGGATGCGCTTTCAGCTGCGCCTCTTCATGGGCCGCCGCCATCGCCCGCTGCTCGGCCAAAGTGGGTTCGCCCGCTTCATCCGACAAGGCGGCAATCCATTGGTCACCCAGCGCCGAGCGCAGCGCCAGCGTCAGCCGGCCGATCGCGGTGTCATCAATGGCGGCTGAGCGGGCGAGCAGCAGCGTATCCGCCGTCAGCCCAACCAGTCGCCCCTCACGCCGGAGCAGCGACGCCGCGCCCTGATGCCCGGCATCGGCGAGCAGGGCGGCGAGCGCTTCGAGCGATGTGGGCGCGGGGTTGGGGGAATGGG
>JBOFDB010000144.1:0-1929 GCA_051646545.1 Sphingomonas sp. | reverse complement strand
GCGCACGTAAAGCACGACGTCGCGTCCGGCGCGCACGGCGGCACAGGCCAGCGCGGTGCCATAGGCGCCGGCGCCGATCACGCCGACCGCGTTGCCAGCCTTCATCTCAGTATCCCGCCATCTTAATATCCCGCGCGGGTGTTGGCGAAGCCGGCGGGTGCGGAGGCGTTGGCGTCGAGCAGCCAGCGTGCCCGCGGGGCGGCATCCATGCCGTCGATCAGCCCCAGCGCCAGCCGTTCCGCGCCGGCCCAGGCGATCATCGCGCCGTTGTCGGTGCACAGCGCCGGCGGCGGCATGATCAGCGTGGTGCCGGCTTTCGCCGCGACGACCTGCAAGGCATCGCGGATGGCGTGGTTGGCGGCGACGCCGCCGGCGGCAACCAGCGCGCGCGGCGGGCCGAATTGTTCGTGGAACAATCGCAGCCCGACACTGAGCCGGTCGGCGGTCGATTCCAGCACCGCGGCCTGAAACCCGGCGCAGAGATCGCAGACGTCCTGCGGCTCCAGCGGCGTCATCCGGCTGGCTTCGGTGCGCACCGCGGTCTTCAATCCCGACAGCGAGAAATTCGCATCCGGCCGCCCCAGCATCGGCCGCGGGAACGCAAACCGCTTCGGGTCGCCATTGACAGCCGCGCGCTCGACCTCGGGCCCGCCGGGATAGGGCAGCGACAGCATCTTTGCCACCTTGTCGAAGGCTTCGCCCATCGCGTCGTCGACGGTGGTGCCGAGCCGGACATATTGACCGACGCCCACGACGGCGACGATCTGGGTGTGACCGCCGGAGGCCAGGAACAGGCAGTAGGGAAATTCGAGCGCATCGGTCAGCCGCGGCGTCAGCGCGTGGGCCTCGAGGTGATTGACCGCGATCAGCGGCGTGTCATGCACCATCGCAATCGCCTTGGCCGTGGTGAGGCCGACGATGACGCCGCCGATCAGGCCGGGGCCGGCGGCAGCGGCCACTGCCGACAACTCCGCAAAGCCGGCACCGGCTTCCTGCATGGCGCTGAAAACGATGCCGTCGAGCAGGTCGACATGGGCGCGGGCCGCGATCTCCGGAACCACGCCGCCGAAGCGGGCGTGCTCGGCGGTTTGCGAGTGGACGATATTGGACAGGATCCGGCCGCTGCCGTCGTCGCCGCGTTCGACCACGGCGGCCGCGGTTTCATCGCAGGTGGTTTCGATCCCCAGTACCAGCATCGGCATGTCGTTCTGTTTGAGCCCTTATGCTACGCCTGTCACAACGCTTCCGTAACCGGGTAGCATTACGAGGTCTCAAGGTGCAATCGTCCGGTGGCACCCAAGTGACTTTAGCGTGTGGCTTTAGCGGAGATCTTCCATGGCCGTTCTGGTGACCCGCCCGCATCCGGACGATGAGACCACGGCCGCGGCGCTGGGCAGCCGCGGTTTGCAGGTCTTGCGCGCGCCGATGCTGCGGTTCGAGCCGGTGGTGTTTCGCGATGACGAGGATGCGTCCTATGGCGCCGTCATCGTTACCTCGGCCAACGCGTTGCGGGCCATCGCGTCCCAGCTTGTCGGCAGCCGGCTGATGAAATTGCCGCTGTTTGCGGTCGGGGAGCATACCGCGGCGGCGGCCCGTGAGGCCGGATTTACCCAGGTGATCACGGCCAAGGGCGATGCCAGCGCCTTGCGCGACCTCGTGCTGGCGGGTGTCAAGGCCAGGCAATTGAAGAAAGCCTCGACGCTGCTGTACCTGGCCGGCGCCGACCTGGCGCGGGATCTCGCCGGTGAACTCGGCGAGAAGGGTTTTACGGTGGTGACCCACACCACTTACCGGATGGTGCCGGCGTCCAGCCTGCCGCGGGAAATTTGTGACGCGTTCGTGGCGCATCAGGTCGAGGCGGTGCTGCATTATTCACGGCGCAGCGCGCGCGCGTTCCTGGAGGCGGCCCGCTCCGGCGGCGTCGAAATA
>JBOFDB010000039.1:0-1376 GCA_051646545.1 Sphingomonas sp. | reverse complement strand
CGGCACCAGCAGGGCGATATTGTTGGCACCGTACAACCGCGCCTGGGGCGCGACCAATTCACCTAAATAGGTGCCCGTTCCGCCGACAATACTGTCGCAGACGTGCAGGATACGCATGGGGGCCTCCTCCCCGAACTGGGCTACGCATGACGAAAACGCTTAAACGAGCACGGTGCCGGCGATGCTGACCCCGGCCTGGTCCAGACTGTCGATCAACCCGCGCACCGCCGCGATCCGCGAGACATGGCGGCGCACCGCGATGACGACGGTGTCGATTCCCATCACCGCCGCTGCGGTGGTTTCCGCGCCAGTCGACCGGTTGAGCGCCAGCGCGGCGATGACTTGCGATTGCGGTGCATGCCACCGGCGATAGCGATCGACGATGGGCTGGCGTTCCTGCGGATGGGCGTCGCTGCGGTGAACCGCTGGCAGGATCCACAGTTGCGGGATTGGCGTGGGCAACGCCGCCTCGCCGCCATCCGCCGCCACCCCGAACAGCGCCCGCAGCTCGCGATGCGCCGGATCCGTCTCAACCAGCAGCGCCGGGGCGCCCATGCCGACCATGACGATCGCGAGGTTTGCCGCCAGCACCGCCAGTTCTTCGGCGCAATCAAAGCCAATCAGCGCGCACGATCTTGGGCGGCGATCCCCCGTGTCGGGCTGTTCGCTCAGGATGCGGCTGCGAATGGCGCGGACATTGACCACATAGGGATCGTTGAGATCACGCGCCGCGACGAGCAGCGGGCTAAGCCGGGAATCGTTGCTGATCGGCAGGGCCGGAGCCTGTTTGGCGGTCTCGAGTTGATCGCGCGTCAACAGCCCCAGATCGACCGCCGCCTCGTCAAACGGCAAGCTTGACCGGCGGGCATGGTCCGCGACCCGGGCGATTTGCTCGCTGTCGAGCAACGCGGCCATGCCTTGTGACGCCGCTGCTGAAGCCGGGCGCGACGCCGGAGAGGCTGGGGCAGGGGCGAGGCGGCCGGGATCGATGGCATTGGCCGAGGATCGCAATCTCATATCAGGGCCTCCTCACGGGCGGGCGCGCGCCACGGGGTGGGCGTGGCGTGCGGGGTCGTCATGTCGGCGATCACATCAATAGCGAGCGCCCGCGCCGTGCCGCCCGGGGTCCGCACACGCCGACCAAGCAATTCGAGCACCGCTACGGTAATGGTTCCGGCAAGCCCGCCCAGGATGACGGCAGCGGCAAACCACAGCACCAGATTGGGCTGCGACGGCAGCGCCGGTGGCGCGGCGTGATCAAGGCGGCTGGCATTGGGCTGCTGGATTTCGCTCTGCAACGTGGCTTCGTTGAAGCGCTGGCGCACCGTGTCATAGGTTTGGCGGGCGGCATCAACGTCGCGCTGCAATACCTTCAG
>JBOFDB010000403.1:0-5988 GCA_051646545.1 Sphingomonas sp. | reverse complement strand
CATTTCGCCTCGTCGCGGACCAGCAGATAATTCATCCGCGCCCGCGCGATCGGGCGCTGTCGATCGTCCTGCCAGGCGATCGCATCGACATTGGCAACGCGGTTGCCGAGCCGAGTGATGAGGCCGATCGCGCGCGTGTCCTTGTCGCGGCCGCCGCGCATGAAATCGACCGTCACGTTGATGGGCTTGATATGGCCCCCGCCATCCGTCTCAAGGGCCTGACGCAAGGCGGCGATGGCGGCGACTTCCATCAGCCCGCTGATCGCGCCGCCGTGCAGAAATCCCGGCCGCCCCATCACCTCGCCGCGAAACGGCATCACCAGCACCGGCACGCCTGCGGCATCCTGCTCCAGCGCAAGGCCCAGCAACTCGGCATAGGGGGGCAGCTTCATGCGCTGACCATATCGGTTGCCATGAAGGTGCCAGCGACGTGCGCGATGGGATCATCCGGGTCACCATCATGCGCTTGTCCCCGCACAAACGCGATCTGACGCGTCAGGCGATAGCATTCGCCGCGCCCGATCACGGTAGCACCGCGGCTTGCCGGGCGCAGATAATCGATGCGCAGGTCCAGCGTCGCATGGGGGCGGAAACTGCCGTACTTCAGCCACGCCGCCATGCTGGTCGCCATGTCCATCATCGTGATGATCGGGCCAGAGGCGATAATGCCGCGATCGGCATCCCCGACCAGTTCAGGCTTATAGGGCAAGGCAAGCTCCGCCCAATCGGGCCCGTGCGCTTGATAGAGAATGCCGAGCGCGCCCCCATGCCCGCCAATGCCGCGCGCCAGGAATCGGGCAGGATCAAAGGCGGGAAAGGCGGTGTCCATCGCCGTTCCCATACAATGGCGACAGCGGCGTGCAAGCCGCACAAGCCGCGCCAGGCCGCCTGCTAATTCCCGATTGCCCGTCGTCTCCCGCGTCGATAGCCTGCACCAAAAGATCATGCGCAAGGGAGAGGCGGATGCACCCCAGCATCCATGCACAGACGACACCGCAAAAGCCTGCGCTCATCGTCGCCGAAACCGGCGAGACGATCAGCTATGCCGCGCTCGATGCGCAGTCGAACCGCGTCGCGCAGCTCTTCCGTTCGCTGGGGCTGGGCATTGGCGACACGATTGCCCTGTTCATGGACAATGTTCCCCAATTTTATGACATCGCCTGGGGGGCGCAGCGCGCCGGGCTGTTCTATGTCTGCATTTCGTCCCGGCTGACGGCCCCGGAAGTGGCCTATATCGTCCGCGATTCGGGCGCGAAGCTGTTGGTCTGTTCGGCGGCATTGGTGGCGGGGACGAGCGCGCTTGCCGACTCGCTTGCCGACTCGCTTGCCGACGTCACGCGCTATGCGCAGGGCGGCACGGTCGCCGGATGGCAGAGCTGGGACGCCGCCGTCGCCGCCATGCCTGCCACCCCGATTGCCGATGAGCGTGCGGGCGTCGATATGCTCTATTCCTCCGGCACCACCGGGCGGCCCAAGGGCGTGCGCGTGGCCCTGCCCGAAGACCCCGGCATTGCCGCGCCCACGGTGCTGATGATGCTGGCGCAGGCGCTTTACGGCTTTACCGCCGACGGCACCTACCTCTCCCCCGCGCCGCTTTATCACGCCGCGCCCTTGCGCTGGTCGATGACCGCGATGCGGCTGGGGATGACGGTGGTGATGATGCAGCATTTCGAGGCCGAAGCCGCGCTCGCCGCGATCGAGTGCTACAAGGTGACGCACAGCCAATGGGTGCCGACGCATTTCGTCCGCATGCTGAAGCTGCCCGCTGAAACGCGCGCCAAATACGACCACTCGACGCTGAAATGCGCGATCCACGCCGCCGCCCCCTGCCCCATCCCCGTCAAGGAAGCGATGATCGCCTGGTGGGGCCCGGTCATCCAGGAATATTATGCCGGATCGGAAGGCAATGGCCTGACGACTATCAATTCTGAGCAATGGCTGAGCCACAAGGGCTCGGTCGGCAAGGCCGCCTATGGCGAGCTTCACATCTGTGACGAGGCGGGCAATGAGCTGCCACCGGGCGAGGAAGGCCTCATCTATTTCGGCGGCGGCGGCGTTTTCGAATATCACAACGACCCCGCCAAGACCGCCGAGGCGCGCCACCCCCAGGGCTGGACGACATTGGGCGATATCGGGCGGATGGATGCGGAGGGCTATCTCTACCTCACCGATCGCAAGAGCTTCATGATCATCTCGGGCGGGGTCAATATCTACCCGCAAGAGATCGAGAATCGTCTCGTCACGCATCCCCGCGTCGCCGATGTCGCGGTGATCGGCGCGCCCTGCCCCGAAATGGGGGAGCGTGTCGTCGCGGTGGTGCAACCGGTCGACATGGCGGAAGCCGGGCCGGCATTCGCCGATGAGCTGGTCGCCTGGTGCCGACAGGAATTGTCGGGCGTCAAAACCCCGCGCCAGATCGACTTTGCCGCCGAACTGCCTCGTCATCCAACGGGCAAGCTCTACAAACGCCTGCTCCGCGACCGCTATTGGGGCAATAGCGAAAGCCGGATTGTTTGATTTTTGTCGTCTCCCCAGCGAAAGCGGGGGTCGCAGGCCGCACAAGACCCCAGCTTGCGCTGGGGTGACGGATTGGGAAACTGAGAATTATGACCGACCGCGTCTCCATCACCATCACCGACCAGATCGCCGATGTGCGCCTCACCCGCGCGGACAAGATGAACGCGCTCGACCCCGAGATGTTCAGGGCGATCGGCGCGGCAATCGACGCGCTTCATGGCCGAACCGACATTCGCTGCGTCGTGCTGTCAGGCGAGGGCCGCGCTTTCTGTGCCGGCCTCGACATGGCGAGCATGGCGGCGGGCGGATCGGGCACGGGGGCAGAGCGCAATGCGCAGGGTTCAATTCTGCCCCAGCATGTCACCTGGGGCTGGCGGCAACTGCCCATGCCGGTCATCGCGGCGGTGCATGGCGTGGCGTTTGGCGGGGGATTTCAGATCATGGCGGGCGCCGACATTCGCCTTGCCGCGCCGGGCACGCGCTTTGCGATCCGCGAAAGCTATTGGGGATTGGTGCCGGACATGGCGGGCTGGGCCGCTTGGCGGACGCAGGTCCGCGATGATGTGTTGCGTGAGCTCGCCTATACCGCCCGCGAATTCGACGCCGAAGAGGCGTTGGGCCTTGGCTTCATCACCCGCATCGCTGACGATCCGCATGCCGCCGCGATGACGCTCGCCCGCGACATTGCGGCAAAAAGCCCGCATGCCATTCGCGGCATCAAGCGCCTCGCCAATATGGTGCACGACGCCGATCCCCGCGCCATATTGGAGGCTGAGACGCGCGAGCAAATCGCCGTCATCGGCAAGCCCAATATGATGGAACAAGTCGCCGCCAATATGCAGAAACGCGCGGCCGTTTTCGTCGATTGAGGCGTAAGTCGCGGGGTTAAGCCGCGACTTTTGACGAAAATTTGCCCGCGGCGGCTTTCAGCCCGTTCAACCGGTCATCGACCTCGGCAAATTCGCGGCCCAGCACGTCGATTTCGGACGCGACGCTTTCGGTGTCTTCGCGGATGGCGGTGATGGTGGCGGACATCGAGTCGGCGGCGAGCGCGGTTTCGTCGACCGATGCGGTGATGGCGGTGACGGTCTGCGCCTGGATTTCCATCGCGCGGCGAATCTTCTCGGCCGAGGCCTGCACTTCGTTCACCGTCGAACGGATCGAGGCGTTGGTTTCCACCGTGGTACGCGTCGCCGACTGGATCGCGGCGATCTTGGCGGCAATGTCGTCGGTGGCGCGCGCGGTCTGGTTGGCGAGGGACTTCACTTCCTGCGCCACGACCGCAAAGCCGCGTCCGGCGTCGCCTGCGCGTGCCGCTTCGATGGTCGCGTTCAGCGCGAGCAAATTGGTCTGGCCGGCAATGTCACGAATGAGGCCAAGGATCGATTCGATCGACTTGGCGTGATCAGAAAGCGCTTCGGACATGCTGACCGCCGCCCCCGCCTGGCCCGATGCCTTAGTCGCGATATCGGCGGCGGCTTCCACTTCGCCGCGCGCATCCTCAATCGCGCGGATCAGCCCGGCCGCCGTCTGCGCCGCTTCGCGCATCGCAATCGCCGATTGCTCCGCTGCCGCTGCCACTTCCGACGTCTTGTCGAGCACGCCACGCGTCGCATTTGAGGTGCGCGATGCCTGACGACGCAGTTCGGCGCCCTCCGCAGTCACATTTTCCACCATCGCGGCGATGCCGTCGCGATAATCATGCGCCAGCCGGTCACGCGCCACCTGCGCGCTGTGCTCGCGATAGGCGTTATAGATGGCGACGGTAAGGTCGCCTTCCAGCGCGGAGAGGCGCATCAGCGTGTCGATCAACATCGGCAGGCGTTCGTCCTCGCGCCCGACGCGCTCGATCATCGCCTTCAACGCTGCCCGATCGCTCGCATTGATCATCGACAGCAAGGCCATCGGCTGAACCCCCGCCGCATAGGCGGCCGCGACCGATCGCTCGATCGATTCGACCCAGGCGATGCCGCGCGTATCAAGGAAACGGTTGCGCAGGAAAACCACGCCCAGATCGATCATCTTTTCGGTTTCATGCGGTGCCCAGATGCGCTCATCGGCAAAACAACGCAGCCATTGCTGCCAATAGGCCGCCGAAATGTCGCGGATCGCCGGCTCCAGAACGTCCCACGCCTGGCGGCTGGCGGTGGCAAGCGAGTGATCGAAATCAAAGACGCGAAGGCGCGCAGCCAAATCGCATTTGGCGGCAATCGCGCCGGGAACGGGTAGATCGGTGGTCGACAAAGGTCCTATCTCCGCATCCAGGGCCGCCGGTTATGTCGTGAAAGCCCTTCCACCTCGGACGCTAACCCGATTTGGTTAAGGGAGCGTTAGAGGGATGCCCCCTGATCGCGCCGCCTTGCATCATCCCGGCAGCGGGCTAATAGGGCGGCCAAGCAACGACAAAGGACCAGTCCTCTTGGCCAGCCAACGTCCCGCCACGCGGCCGCTGTCGCCGCATCTTTCGATCTGGAAATGGGGGCCGCACATGGCGGTCTCGATCGCGCACCGGGTGACCGGCGATGGCATGGCGACGGTCGGCACGGTGCTGCTGGTGTGGTGGCTGGCCTCGCTGGCAGCGGGCGAAGATGCCTATCACCGCTTTGCCGATCTGTTCACCACCACGTCGGGCGCGCTCAACTGGATCGGCTATCTGTTCGGCATCGGTTTGACGCTCGCCTTTTTCCAGCACATGGCGTCGGGCATCCGCCATTTGCTGCTCGATACCGGCGCTGGCTATGAGCTTAAAGCGAACAAGCGGGGCGCGCAGATGACCTTCGTCTTTTCGATCCTTGCGACCGCGGCCTATTGGGCCTGGCTCATCTGGGGGAAGTAAGCATGGGCAGGGGAACCGAACTTGGCCGGGTGCGCGGGCTTGGCTCGGCGCGGCAAGGATCGCATCATTGGTGGCATCAACGGCTGACGGCGGGCGGCAACCTTGTCTTGATGCTGTGGTTCATCCTGTCGATGGCGCGGCTGCCCGCGCATGATTATGCGGCGTTGACATTGTGGCTCAGCTCGCTGTGGGTCGCGGTGCCGATGGTGCTGCTGGTGGCCAGCGTCTTTTACCATTTCCGCCTGGGGCTGCAGGTGCTGATTGAGGATTATCAGCATGGCTTCACGCGCACCGCGCTCATGATCCTGCTCAATTTCTTCGTCGTCGCCATGGCGGGGACGGCGCTGTTCTCGATCCTCAAAATCGCATTCACCGCACAGACGGGAGCCGGTTTCTAATGGCTGATGCCTATAAGATCATCGACCACACTTATGACGCCGTGGTGGTGGGCGCGGGCGGCAGCGGGCTGCGCGCGACAATGGGCATCGCCGAAAGCGGGCTGAAGACGGCGTGCATCACCAAGGTGTTTCCAACGCGCAGCCACACGGTTGCGGCGCAAGGCGGCATCGCGGCCAGCCTTGGCAACAACACGCCTGATCATTGGACCTGGCACATGTACGACACCGTCAAGGGGT
>JBOFDB010000019.1:0-1305 GCA_051646545.1 Sphingomonas sp. | reverse complement strand
AACCACCGGGCGGGCAGTCGAGCGCCGCCATTCGGCAAGCCCGGCCGCAAGCACCCGCGCGCTGGGCGTTTCGGCCTTGCCGTTGCTGTCATGAAAGCGATCGATATCGCTCGCCTTCCAGAAGTCGCGCTCAAACGCCTCGGCCTCGCGCCGCACCTTGGCGAGCTTGCGGCCATGGACGACGATGATGGTCCATACCCAGATGCTGGCGAGAATCAGACCGATCATCACCGCCTTCACGACGATGTCCGCCTGGAGGACCAAGGCGAGCGGGGAGAGGCTGCCCGCTTCGAGGGTAAGGGTCGGCATGGTCTAAGCGGTTCCGTTCATGATGGCGGTGAAGCGTGTCGCCCAGCCGGGTGGCTGGCGGCGGGCGCGTCCCGTGGGAGAAACGAACGCGGCGGTGACTTCGCCGCTGGTGAGGATGGTGTCTTCGCGGCGGATCGTCTGGGCGATACGGACGCTGGCCCCGCGCACCGCGAGCATGTGGCTTTCCACCGTCAGCACATCGTCGAGCCGGGCGGGCTGGTGATATTTGAGCGCAAGGTCAGTGATCGCCCATGCGCCCTCGCCCGCCTCCTGCGCGGCGCGCTGATCGATGCCAGCGAGGCGCAGCATGTCAGAGCGGGCGCGCTCCATATAGCGCAGGTAATTGGCGTGATAGACGACACCCGAGAGGTCCGTGTCCTCAAAATAGATGCGCACCGGGAACAGGTGGCGCGGGCCGTCAAAGCGACCGGTCGGGGGAGCAATTGACGTCACGGTTCATCGCATAGCGAAGGCGGGAGTCGCGCGCAAAGCGGTTGTTTGGGGGTGGTGCGATGAGGCGAGTCGTTTTGGGGGATGAACCGATCACTTGCCGTCGAACAGACCATCCTGGCTGCCCGCCGGTGGCTCCAGTCCCAGATGCTTCCACCCCGGCCCATTAAGCGCCCTGCCTCGCGCCGTCCGTGCAATCAGGCCGAGTTGCAGCAGATAGGGCTCCACCACATCCTCCAGCGTATCGCGCGGTTCGGAGAGGCCAGCGGCGAGCGCCTCCACGCCCACCGGCCCGCCGCGATAAATATCAGCGATCATGGTGAGGTAGCGGCGGTCCATCGCGTCGAGGCCGAGCGCGTCGACCTCCAAGCGGTTCAATGCGCGGTCGGCGGCGAGCGCATCAACGGTTTCGGTGCCCGCCGCATGGGCAAAGTCGCGCACCCGGCGGAGCAAGCGCCCGGCTATACGCGGGGTACCGCGCGCGCGGCGGGCAATCTCCCGCGCGCCATCATCGGCGATGCCGAGGCCCAGCAGCCCGGCGGCGCG
>JBOFDB010000519.1:0-1232 GCA_051646545.1 Sphingomonas sp. | reverse complement strand
ATAGAGCCACAGGGCAAGCAGGCCCGGGCGAGCGCGGTCTAGCGGCGCGGACGACATCAACATGCGCGGCCCATAGCGCGGGCCGGCGCGCGCGCCAATTCCGCTCTTGGCCGGTACGGCAAAATGATATGTTGTAACTTGACGTGGGCAGTGCCATCTAGGCGCCAGCCATGCATCAGCATATTCCCCTGTCGCTTCGCCCGATGCCCCGCTGGGCCGACACCATCGGCCTTGACCGGATCGCGATCGGCGTGTCGGGCTTGTGCGCGGTGCATTGTCTGGCGAGCGCGGTGCTGGTCGCGCTGGCGGCGTCGGCGGGTGGGTTGCTGCTCAATCCTGTCATTCATGAAGTCGGGCTGATGATTGCGATCGTGCTGGGCGCGGTTGCGCTGGTGGGCGGTGCGATGCGCCACGGCTTTTTGATGCCGGCCGCCATCGGCGCGTTCGGGCTGGGGATCATGGCGGGGGCGGCGACGCTGCCGCATGATGGCGGGAATGAAACGCTGTTCACGTTGCTCGGTGTCGCGGTGCTGGCGCTGGGGCATGATCTGAATCGTCGCGCCGGGGCATGACACGGCGCTGCGCTTGTCGCGGCGCGGCTTCGGGTCTAAATCGGCTTTTATGGCCGCCCATCATCATCATGAGCACGCTGGTGCCGATCTGACGCAAGCCGCCAAGGCAACGCTTGAGCGTTCAGGCGAGCAATGGACGACAATGCGCGCCCAGATTTTTCAGGCGCTGGCCGGTTTCGATCGTCCCGCTTCGGCCTATGACATTGCCGAGGCCGTCTCCAAGGCGGAAGGACGGCGAGTCGCCGCCAACAGCGTCTATCGCATTCTCGACGTTTTCGTCGGCGCCAATCTGGCGCGGCGCGTCGAAAGCGCCAATGCCTATATCGCCAACGCCCATCCGGATTGCCTGCACGATTGCATCTTTCTGGTGTGCGACAATTGCGGGCAGACCGTGCATCTCGATAACGACTCGGTTGCCGAAAGCGTTCGCTCCGCCGCCCGCGCCGCAGGCTTCGCGCCGGAACGCCCGGTGATCGAGGTGCGCGGCAAATGCGCGGACTGCGATTGACCTCCTGAACCCTGGCGCCAAGCGGCAAGACGGATTGCGGGATCATCTCCGCGCGAAAGCGGGTGGAGGGATAATCGATCGGGACGGGTTTGCCGCGCCGTTGTCGCGCGCTGTTGAGACACGACTTCCCGTCCCGTAAAAGCGCTCGGGGC
>JBOFDB010000267.1:0-1627 GCA_051646545.1 Sphingomonas sp. | reverse complement strand
GCCAACGCTGCGGGGCGCAGTAAGAACGGTCTGTCGACAAGCTAAGGGGGAACGGGGTCCGGCATGTAACCCCGCTCTTCTTTGGGACAGGGGATCCGTGTCGAAACAACCGGCAGCTTGATCTCGCCACCCGGTTCATGTCACGGCGCGGTCATGATCCGCGCCCTGCTCCTGTTTACGGTCAAGTTGGTCCTTGGCTTCATCATCCTGTCGGTGCTGTGGGTGGGGATTTATCGCTTCATCGCCCCGCCCATCACCTTCACGATGCTCGGCGACGCGCTGTCGGGCCATCGCATCACCAAAAGCTGGATGCCGCTGGATCGCATCGACCCCAATATGGCGCAGGCGGTGATCGCGGGTGAGGATGCGCGCTTTTGCCAGCATCATGGCTTTGATTTCACCGCCATCGAAAAAGCCTATGCCAAAAATGCCCAGGGCAAGCGGTTGCGCGGCGGATCGACCATCAGCCAGCAAACCGCGAAAAACGCCTTCCTCATCCAGGGCGGCGGCTATGTCCGCAAGGCATTCGAGGCGTGGTTCACAGTGCTGATCGAGCACCTTTGGGGCAAGAAGCGGATCATGGAAGTCTATCTCAACGTCGCGGAGACCGGGGTTGGCACGTATGGCGTCGACGCGGCGGCGCAGCGCTATTTCGGTCACGATGCGAGCGACCTTACCCCGAGCGAAGCCGGCCGAATCGCCGCCATTCTGCCCAGCCCCAAGAAACGCGAGGCGGTTGCCCCCACCGGCTTCACCCGCCGTCATGGCAATGCGATCACGCGGCGCGAGCGGGTGGTTGCCTCCAATGGACTCGACAGCTGCCTGCGCTGACTTGCGCCCTCACCCCGCCTTTCCGACCCCACAGGATAAGTTGATGGCAGCGCCCGCCGCGCGCATTATGTGACACAGCGATGAACGTTGCGCTCACCCATCTGCAACGGCTTGAAGCCGAAAGCATTCACATCCTGCGCGAAGTGGTCGCCGAGGCCGAGCGCCCGGTCATGCTCTATTCGGTCGGCAAGGACTCGGCCGTCATGCTGCACCTGGCGCGCAAGGCCTTTTACCCGGCACCGCCCCCCTTCCCGCTGCTGCATGTCGATACGACGTGGAAGTTCCAGGCAATGTATGCGCTGCGCGAAAAGGCGGCGGCCGAGGCGGGGATGGAGCTGATCGTCCACCAGAATCCCGAAGCCAAGGCGCTGGGCATCAATCCCTTTGACCATGGACCGCTCCACACCGACATGTGGAAAACGCAAGGGCTGAAACAGGCGCTCGATCAGCATGGCTTTGACGTTGCTTTTGGCGGTGCGCGTCGCGACGAGGAGAAGAGCCGCGCCAAGGAACGCGTCTTCAGCTTCCGCGCCGCCAATCATCGCTGGGATCCGCGCCAGCAGCGCCCTGAACTCTGGAACCTTTACAACGCCCGCAAAAACCGCGGCGAAAGCATTCGCGTCTTCCCCATCTCCAATTGGACCGAGCTCGACATCTGGCAATATATCATGGCGGAAGGCATTGAAATCGTGCCGCTCTATTTCGCCGCCCCGCGCCCCACGGTCGAACGTGACGGGCTGATCCTGATGGTGGACGACGATCGGTTCCGGCTCGCCCCCGGCGAGCTGCCCGTCGA
>JBOFDB010000306.1:0-5769 GCA_051646545.1 Sphingomonas sp. | reverse complement strand
CGGCACGCCGCACGCGGCAACGACCAGCGCGACCGCCGTCGAGACGTTGAGCGTGTGGTGGCCGTCGCCGCCGGTCCCGCAAACGTCAATCGCCCCTGCAGGCGCCTTCACCGCGATCATGCGATCGCGCAGGGCGCGGGCTGCCTCGGCGATTTCGGTCGCGGTCTCGCCTCGCTCGGTCAGGCCGATCAGGAAATCGGCAATGGCCTGCTCGCTCGCCCGCGCGTCGAGAATATCGGCAAAGGCCTGGGCAGCGGCGTCGCGCGAGAGCGGCGTGGCGGGATCGGGCAGAGTCACCAAAGTGGCGGTCACCTGTCCGTCACCGGCAGGCCGGTCAGCCGCAGAAAATTGCCAAGCATCGCATGGCCATGCTCGGTGGCGATGCTCTCCGGGTGGAACTGAACGCCATGGATGGGCAGCGATTCGTGGCGGAAGCCCATCACCGAACCATCGTCGGCGGTGGCATTGACGACGAGCCCGGCAGGTGCGCCTTCGACGATCAACGAATGATAGCGCGTCGCGGTAAAGGGGGAAGGCAGACCAGCGAACAGCCCGGTGCCATCATGCCGCACCGGCGAGGTCTTGCCGTGCATCAGCCCGCCACGCACCACCCGCCCGCCGAAATGCTGGCCGATCGCCTGATGACCCAGGCACACACCGAGCAGCGGCTTCCCCGCCATCGCGCATGCGGCAACCAGATCGAGCGACACGCCCGCATCATCGGGAGTTTTGGGGCCGGGTGAAATCAGGAAACCATGCGCGTTGCTGGCCAGCGCTTCCGCTGCGGTCAGCGCGTCGTTGCGCACCACGCGCACCTCGGCGCCAAGTTCCATCAGATAATGGACGAGGTTCCAGGTAAAGCTGTCGTAATTGTCGATGACGAGGATCATGGCTGCCGTCCCCCTAGCGGTGTCACGCGCGGGACGCAAAGGGCGGGTAACTGCCCGCACCAAATCCGTTGCAAAAGCGAATTTTTCCCGGCGGCCCGTCTTGTGCGCCGTCGCCAAGATCGCGATACGTGCCAGGCACGATAATGAAAGGTCGCCCAATGACTCGCGTGATGCTGGCCTTGCTGTTGGCGATGGCCCCGGAACTGGCGACCGCGCAGACGCAAACGCCGACCCAGGCGCCGTCGCCTGGCGAACCGGTGATCGAGCATAATGGCGACGTCATCCACGCCAGCCAGCCAGACGATAACACGCCCGTGTCGTCGCAGGCCCGGCGCGTCCGCAGCGTGCTGCTGCGCGCAGGCGAGGCTTGCCCGCCGGCAAAGGGCGACGAAATCGTCGTGTGCGGCACGCTGGACGAGCCCTATCGCATCCCGCGCCAGCTGCGCGATTCGGAGCCGACCGCTGCCAACAGGTCATGGGCTGCGCGGGTAGAGACGGTCGATGATATCAGCCGCCGCGCTGGCGGTATCCCTGGCAGCTGCTCCACGGTTGGCGCGGGCGGGCAGACCGGTTGCACCCAGGCGCTGCTCCAGCAATGGACGGCGGAAACGATTGCCCGGCGCAACGGCCAGACCATTCCTTAATCTATTGCCCGAACCCCGTATCGGCTGCCCGCGCGACCGCCTCGCGCGCGGCGGCGAACAGCGCGCCCGCCTTGGCCGCGCATTCGCGCAGCTCGTAATCGGGGTCGCTGTCGGCGACGATGCCCGCCCCGGCCTGCACGTGCATCACCCCATCCTTCACGATAGCGGTGCGCAGCACGATGCACGAATCCATTGAGCCATCGGGCGAGAAATAGCCGACGCCGCCGGCATAGGCGCCGCGGACTTCGGGTTCCAGTTCAGCGATGATCTGGCACGCCCGCACCTTGGGCGCGCCCGAGACGGTGCCCGCCGGAAAGCCCGCGAACAGCGCGTCAATGGCGTCCCGCCTGGCGTCGATCCGCGCGGTGACGTTGGAGACGATGTGCATCACATGGCTGTAGAATTCGACCATATAGCTGTGGGTGACATTGACGCTGCCTGCCTCGGCGACGCGACCCACGTCATTGCGGCCAAGATCGAGCAGCATCAGATGTTCGGCGCGTTCCTTGGGATCGGCGAGCAGACTGGCCCGGTTGGCCTCGTCCTCTGCCGCCGTCCGCCCGCGCGGGCGGGTGCCGGCAATGGGCCGGATCGTGATTTCACCATCGCGAACGCGCACCAGGATCTCGGGGCTTGAGCCCGTGACGCTGAACCCCGGCAGATCGAGATGATAGAGAAAGGGGGAGGGGTTGATCCGCCGCAGCGACCGATAAAGCTCAAAAGGCGGCAGCTGAAAAGGCGCGGTAAAGCGCTGGGCCAGCACGACCTGAAAAATATCGCCGGCGACGATATAATTCTTCGCGCGCGCCACCATCGCCCGATAGGCATCGGGTGCGATGACCGGGTTAGGGGTGATGTCTTGCGGTTCGGCCCTGACCGGCGCGGGAAGCGGCGCGGTGGCGAGCGCCGCGCTGACTGCCTCGATCCGTTCGATCGCATGGTCGAGCGCGGCGGCGGCGCCATGGGGCCAGACGGGCGCCACGATGAACAGCGCATCGGCCAGCCGGTCGAACACGAGGATCACGGTCGGCCGGACGAACATCATATCCGGCAAACCAATGCCCGAACCACGCGCCCGCGGCAGATTTTCAACCAACCCCACCGTTTCATAGCCAAAATAGCCGACCAGGCAGGCGAGCGCGCGCGGCAGGGCGGCGGGCACCTCCATCCGGCATTGGCTGACCAATGTGCGGAGCGCCGCCAGCGTCGGCTCAGGCGCTGGTGCGAATGCGTCACGATCGGTCAGCCACTGCGCGTTGATCTCGGCCGTGTCGCCATTGGCGCGGAACACCAGATCGGGCGCCAGGCCAATCAGGCTGTGCCGTCCGCGCACCGACCCGCCCTCAACCGATTCGAGCAGGAAATCGCCACGCTCTGGCTTGATCAGCTTGAGCGCGGCGGCGACCGGGGTTTCGGTATCCGCCACCAACCGCTGCCACAGCAGCGCCGGGCGCCCGTTGTTCAGCGCGGCGCGGGCTTGCTCGATCCCTTCGATCATTGCCGGTGTCAGGGCTGCAAAGCGCCGCCGGACGTGCCGGCGAGCTCGGCACGCAGCTTGGCAATCGCCTCGGCATTGCGCTTGACGCCCACCAGCTTGCGCGCCGCGAGCGCCAGTTGCGCCACATATTCGTCGCCCAGCGAACGCCCGATGTCGCGACGCATTCCCGCCACGACGGGTGCGGGCGGCACGGTGCTGCCTGGCGTAATTGTGTCGAGATAGAGGATGTACCAGCCCTGGCCGTCGGGCGAGGGCAGCTGGCGCGCCGATTTCGCGTGGATCGAGAATAACAGGGCGAGGAGCGGCGAAACCCGCTCGCCCTGCGCCACCAATTGCGCACGCTGGGCGTTGACCGGCTTGACGGGCGGCAATGGCACGCCCGCCCCTGCCATCGCGGCGGCAAGCGTCGCGCCGCCATCAACCTTGGCCACAATGGCGCGGGCCAGCTTGGCGGCAGCAGCCCCGGCACGTTCGGCGATGATATCGGCGGTGACGCGGTTTTTCACCTCGGCGAGCGGCGCAGGGGCGGCGGCAATGACGCGATCGATGCTGACGATTGCCAACCCGCCATCCTTGCCAATGGCAACAAGCTGCGGCGCGTCGGTTGGCTGTCCCGCAAAGCCCGCCTGGATTACTTGCGCCAATTGCGGGTCGGGCTTTGCCTCGGGCTTGGTCGGGTCCCGGCCGTCGGCGGTCAACGGCGTGCTGGTCACCGGCGTCAATTTCAACTGGTTGGTGATGTCGGCAAAGGTCGCGTTGCCGTTGAGCGCGGCATCGATCTTCTTGCGGATATCAAGCAACTGCGTCGCCGTGTTCTGCTCGGTCAACGCCTTGACGATATCGGGCCGGGCCTGATCGAGCGTCTTGGCGGCGATATGGTCAACCGCGTCGACATGGATGACGAGCCAGCCAAGACCACCCTTTACCGGCCCGAGCACCGCGCCCTTGGCCGCAGCGAACGCGGCATTGGCCACGTCGCTGCCCGCCTGGGCGGAGAAGCCTGCCTTGTCGAGCTTTTCGAGCTTGGCTGCTTCCAACCCCGCGGCCTTGGCTGCGGCGTCGATGGGGGTTCCGGCCTTTACTTTGGCGGCCAGCGCGTCGGCGGCGCCCTTGTCGCCTACCACGACTTGCGAGAGGGTCCGCGTTTCATGCGCGGCATAGTCTGCGGCTTTGGCCTTGTAGGCGGCGGCGATCTGCGCCTCGGTCGGGGTGGCGGCGGCCTTCACGCTGTCGGGCGAGACGACCGCATAACGCAGCACGCGCCGTTCCGGCACCAGATAGCGCGCCTGATTGGCGGCATAGAAGCGGGCAATATCCTGCTCGCTCGGCGTAATTCCCTTGGCAAAGGCAGCAGCGGGGACGAACCCGACCGCGCCGGTCCGCTTTTCGAGCAGCAGCGCGGCATAGGGCTGGGCAAGCTTGTCGGGCACCTGCGACGCGCCAAGGACCGGCGCTGCCAGTTGCTGCGCGATGCTGACCTGCGCAATTTCGCTGCGCAGCTGGGCAACCGTCATCCGCTGCGCGCCCAGCACCTGGTCCATCCGCGTCTTGTCGAACTTACCATCAGGGCCTTTGAACGCGGGAATGCTGGCGATTTGGCCGTCAATCGCCTTTGGCCCGATGACGATGCCCGCCTGTTCGCCAAAGGCGCGCATGGCGAGCGCGTCGATGGACTGTTCCAGCGCTGATTCAAACCCGCCAGCGGCGATGAAGGCCGGTGTGGTGGCGTCGGGGCGCTGCTGGCGCAGTCTTTGCACTTCATCCTCGATGCGGCGGCGCAGTTCGTCGCGCGACAAGCTATAGTGCCCCACGGTCACCAGATCATTGGCGGTCTGCCCGCCCCCCAAGGCGCCATTTCGCAACCCGGTGACATCGCCCAACCCGAACGCCAGCGCGATCAGGATCAGGCCAAAGATCGCAATCCCAGCGCCGATCCGGGAGTTGATGAGGCGGCGAAACAGGCTGAGCATGCGGGCTGTGGAACCATGGGGCTAGAGGATGCGAAGGCGCCGCCTTACGCCGGACGGCGCGACGCATCAACCTTGTGCTGCGCGGCGGCTTTGCTATCGCTCGCCCCGCTCGCGACAACAAGAGGATCGACGATATGGCACGCCGCAAGCTGATCGCGGGCAATTGGAAAATGAACGGCAGCCTTGCCGCGCTGGCAGAGCTTGATGCCATTGCCGCTGCCGCGCACGCGCATCCGCTGGTCGATGTCGCCGTGGCGGTGCCCGCCACGCTGATCGCACCGGCGCATGCCCGCGTTCCCGATCTCGCGATCGGCGCGCAGGATGTGCATCCCGCCGAGGCGGGGGCGCATACCGGTTGCCTTTCCGCGGCGATGCTGATCGAAGCGGGTGCCAGCTTCACCATTGTCGGGCATAGCGAGCGACGCGCCGACCAGGGCGAAACCAGCCAGGATGCCTGGGCGAAGGCCGATGCCGCGCATCGCCATCACCTCAACGTCATCCTGTGCGTCGGCGAGACCGAGGCCGAACGCGACGCCGGCCGTGCCGCGCGCGTCGTGCAGGCGCAGATCGAGAAATCGGTGCCTGACGCTGCCGCTGGGAACTGGTTCACCCTGGCCTATGAGCCGCGCTGGGCGATTGGCACGGGACGCACGCCGACGATGGAGGAAATCGCCGATGTTCACGCCATCGCCCGCGCCAAGCTGCGCGCGCTGGTGGGGGATGCGGCCGATGGCATTCGTATCCTTTATGGTGGATCGGTCACCGGC
>JBOFDB010000027.1:0-1915 GCA_051646545.1 Sphingomonas sp. | reverse complement strand
CGCCCTGCAGATAATCGGCGGGCGTCTGCGTCAGCCCCGCCCAGACGCCAATCGCGATCAGCAACACCCCGCTTCCCAGCAGGGCCGGCGTCAACGGGCGAGCAATTTTCAGGAACCGCGCGGGGTTCGCCAGGGCGTGAATCGTCGGCACAGTGATGGCGTGATAGGATGGAATGACGGCCAAATCCACCTTTCTGCGCAGTCGGCGATGGCGACCCGGGCCGTCGCGACCGACGGGAAAGATGCCTCCTTTCGAAACTTGTGCGGAACTTGTTTTCATTATGGCGGTTGCTGCCCCATCGCCTTCCCGCCATATGCCACATTCTAACTCCAGCGCCGGTCGATCTGCCATGCCTGCACTACTCACGCCTGTCATCCTGTCCGGCGGTGCCGGAACGCGGCTATGGCCGATGTCAACGGCTGACCGGCCAAAGCAATTCATCGCGCTGGCGCACCCGACCCACACCCTGCTTCAACAAGCGGTGCTTCGCGGCGCAGCCCTTGACCAAGCCGGTCCCGTCACGATTGTTGCAAGCGACCGTCATGCCGGGGTGATCGCCGAACAGCTGGACCAAATTGGCTGCCATGCCGGCGCGATAATTCTAGAACCTGTCGGCCGCAACACCGCGCCCGCAATTGCCGCCGCCGCGCTCGCCGCGCCGAGTTCGGAAACGCTGCTGCTCGTCATGCCAAGCGATCAGGTGATCGCCGATGCCGACGCCTTTGGCGCTGCGGTTGCCCGGGCCCGCCCGCTTGCCGAACAGGGCTGGCTGGTCACCTTCGGCATCAGCCCTGATCGTCCCGAAACCGGCTATGGCTATATCCAGGCGGGCGACCAACTCGGCGATGGCGTCCACCGCGTTGCCCGCTTTGTCGAAAAGCCCGATCAGGCGCGGGCGGAAGCCATGCTGGTGAGCGGCGATCATGTCTGGAACGCGGGCATTTTCCTGTTTCGGGCCGACGCCATGCTCGCGGCGTTGACCGAGCATGCGCCTGAGGTACTGGCGGCGGCGCATGCCGCTTTTGACGCTGCGGCGCGCGACGACGCGCAAGTCATGCTTGATCCTGAAGCGTTCGCGGCCGCCCCCTCAATTTCCATCGACTATGCGGTGATGGAGCGGGCGGAGCGCGTCGCGGTGGTGCCGGTAACGATGGGCTGGAGCGACCTTGGCAGCTGGGATGCTCTTCACGACTTCGGCCCCACAGACGGCAAAGCCAATGTTCACCATGGCGACATCATCGCGATCGATACGCGCAACTGCTTAATCCGCAGCGATGGTATGCGCGTTGCCGCCATCGGCGTCGAGGATTTGATTGTGGTTGCGACGGGCGAGACGGTGCTGATCCTGCCACGCGGCCGTTCGCAAGAGGTGCGGCAGCTCGTCGAGGCAGCCAAAAAACGCCGCTAAAGCCGCGCCAGCCGCCCGCCATCGACGGCGAGTGTGGTGCCGGTAATGAACCGGGCGTCGTCGCTGGCCAGAAACGCGACGGCTGCCGCGATATCCTCAGGCTTGCCGACATCGGCCGGGTCGATCTTTTCCGCGCCCGACTTCACATTGGGATTGGCCCATAGCATCGGCGTGTCGATGGCGCCGGGCAACACCGCATTGGCGCGGATGCCGTGCGCGCGCCCCTCGATCGAGGTGGTGCGCGTCAACGATACCAGCGCCGCCTTGGCGGCTGCATAGGGCGCGGCATTGGCGCTGGTCATCACCGCATGGATGCTGGCGATGTTCACGATCACGCCGCCCTTTCCGCTTGGCTGCCCCATGTGATGGAAGGCTGCCTTGGTGAAAAAGGCCCCGCCGAGCAAATCGACATGCAGCACTTTCAGCCAATCCGCCATGCTCCAGTCGCCAAGCGTGTCGAACGTCATCAGCCCCGCATTATTGACGATGATGTCAAGGCTGCCGAG
>JBOFDB010000146.1:0-9258 GCA_051646545.1 Sphingomonas sp. | reverse complement strand
GGAGCAAGCCTGAACATGGCCGCTCGCCGCGCGGGAGTTGCGCATTGCCGCGCGGCCCCGTAACGCACCCGCCAGTCCTTCCCCAGCCGGAGAACACCCGTTGACTGCGCCTGCCCTTGATATCGTCGCGATCGGTAACGCCATTGTCGATGTGCTGTCGCCCTGCGACGATGCTTTCATCACCGCTGAAGGCATGACCAAGGGGTCGATGGCGCTGATGTTCTCGCCCGCCGATGCCGATGCGCTCTATGCCAAAATGGGGCCGGGGACCGAGGCGAGCGGCGGATCGGCGGCGAATACCGTGGCCGGCATGGCGGCTTTGGGCAGCAAATGCGGCTTTATCGGCCAGGTCGCGAGCGACCAGCTTGGCCAGGTTTTCGCGCATGATATCCGCGCGACCGGCGTCCATTTCGATACGCCCGCACGCCCCGGCGAACCGTCGACCGCGCGCTGCCTGATTTTCGTGACGCCCGATGGCCAGCGGACGATGAACACCTTTCTGGGCGCGTCGCAATTCCTGCCGGCGGCGGCGCTGGATCGGGAGCTGATCGCGCAGGCAGCGATCCTCTACCTGGAAGGTTATTTGTGGGATCCGGAGGAGCCGCGCGCGGCGATGCGCGAGGCGATTGCCATTGCGCGGAGCGCGGGGCGGCGCGTTGCCTTCACGCTCAGCGACATTTTCTGCATCGGTCGCCATGGCGACGATTTCCGCGCGCTGATCGCCGACGGGCTGATCGACATCCTGTTCGCCAATGAAAATGAGCTCCACGCGCTGGCGCAAGTCGACGATTTCGAGGCCGCCGTCGCCAAAGTCGCGGCGGCGGTGCCGACGCTGGTGGTTACCCGCAGCGAAAAAGGCGCGATCGCGATCGCCAATGGGGAACGCGCGCAGGTGAATGCCGAACCGATCGACAAGGTGGTCGACACCACGGGCGCGGGCGACCTGTTTGCGGCGGGCTTTCTCCACGGCCAGGCGCAGGGCTGGGGGCTGGAAAAGTCGCTACGGCTGGGCGCGGTATGCGCGGCGGAGATCATCAGCCATGTCGGCGCCCGGCCGATGGTCGACCTGAAAGCGCTGGCGGCGGCGAAGCTGGGGTAAGCGGCACGACCCAGCCAGCCAAGGAATAGCTGTCAGCCCAGCTATCCCGGCGTCTGCCCGTCACCCCAGCGAAAGCTGGGGTCGATCAATTTAACTCCCCTTGGCGATCCCAGCTTTCGCTGGGATGACGGGTTGCCGATGACGGCTTGGCGTGGGTCAGGCGATGACCGAACCCGGCTCGTCATTACCCTCCAATATGCCGCGCGCCACGTTCGATTTGTGGTAGCCATAGAGGAAGTAAAAGATCAGGCCGATCCCGGTCCAGACGAGAAACACCATCTGCGATGCCCGATCGAGGCTGAAGAAAAGCACGATGCAGCCAAGGATCGACAGCGGCGCCACGATCCACAGCAGCGGGGTGCGGAACGGCCGGTGGCGCGACTTGTCGGTCACGCGCAGGATCATCACGCCGAGCGACACGACCCCAAAGGCGAAGAGCGTGCCCGAGTTGGAATAGTCTGCCAGCGTCCCCACCGGCAGGAACGCGGCGCAAATCGCAACCACCGTTCCGGTTATCGTCGTCACCACCCATGGCGTCCGGTAGGTGGGATGGACGGTGGCAAGCGCGCGCGGGAGCAGGCCGTCACGCGCCATCACGAAGAAAATCCGCGTCTGGCCAAACATCATCAGCAGCACGACCGACGGCAACGCAAAAGTTGCCGCAAGCGCGATAAGCTGACCGAAAATCGGCAAGGATACTTCGCGAGCGATATAGGCCAGCGCTTCCTTTGAGCAGACGACGGGCGCATGCGTCGCCTGGCATGCCGCGCTGCTGTAGAGTTCGGGCGCGCCGCCGGCGAAGAACTTGCCGGTGGCGGGATCAACCAGCGGCTGCGCGCCGAACGAGCCGATCACCCCCGCTGACACCAGCAGATAGAAGATCGTGCAGATCGACAAGGACGCGATCAGCCCGATCGGCACGTTGCGCTGCGGGTTTTTCGTTTCCTCGGCCGCAGTCGAAACCGCGTCAAAGCCGACATAGGCAAAGAAAATCGATGCCGCCGCACCCAGCACGCCCGTGCCCGACCCGTCAAACGGATTACCCCAGCCGCGCGGGGTAAAGGGGGTGAAATTGGCGGTATGCCCCGAAATCATCGGCACAGTGATGGCAACGAACAGCGTCAGCGCTGCAACCTTGATGGCGACAAGAACGGCGTTGACGGTGGCGCTTTCCTTGGTGCCGATCACCAGCAGCCACGTCATCAGCGCGGTGATGAGGACGGCGGGCAGATTGATAAAGCCGCCGACTTCGCCGCCTTTCAAAATGCCCCATTCGATCTTGGGACCCACGGTTAAGGCATGGGGTAAGTGCAATCCCCAATTATCGAAAAAGCCGATAATATGCCCCGACCAGCCGACCGCGACGGCGCTGGCGCCCAGCGCATATTCCAGGATAAGTGCCCAGCCGACCAGCCACGCCATCAGCTCGCCGAGCACGGCATAGCTATAGGTATAGGCCGATCCCGCCACCGGCACCATCGACGACAATTCCGAATAACAGAGCGCTGCCATCGCGCAGACAAAGCCTGCCACCATGAACGACAGCATCATGCCTGGCCCCGCCTTTTGCGCGGCGGTGGCGGTCAGCACGAAAATACCAGTGCCGATCACCGCGCCGATGCCCAGCATGGTCAGCTGGAACGCGCCCAACGACCGGTGCAGCGATTTCTTTTCCGCCGTCGCGATGATCGCGTCGAGCGGTTTGATCCGCGCCAGGTTCATGTGTCGTTCGTCTCCCCGATGGCGGCAGCGCCGCCTTTCTTGTTACTCAATTACGCGAAACTAGCCGCAAATCGGCCTCAAGCAATCCCTTAATAGCGGCCGCTCCAAATCCTCTCCCGCCAGCAGGCGGGCGACTCAATGATTGCCACCGGCCAACATCGGGCCAAGCGGCTTGCCGGCGAAAAGGTGGACATGGAGATGCGGCACTTCCTGATGCGCGTCGAGGCCGATATTGGCGAGCAGGCGATAACCCGGCGCCACCAGCCCCATGTCGCGCGCCACCCTGCCCACCGCGCGGACAAAGCCCGCAATCTCAGCGTCCGATCCGCGCGCGCTGAAATCATCCCACGACACATAGGCGCCCTTGGGGATCACCAGCACATGCGTCGGCGCCTGCGGGTTGATGTCGTGGAAAGCGAGCGCGAATTCATCCTCATAAACCCGCTTTGACGGGATTTCGTCGCGCAGGATGCGCGCGAAGATGTTCTGGTCGTCATAGGGCTGGGTGGCGTTAATCGGCATAAATCACTCCGGGCGGGAAGCCTTTTCGGCGATGCCCGACACACCTTCGCGGCGGGCGAGCTCGGCGCGAATATCGTCAAGCGTCAGGCCAGCGTCTGCAAGCAACACAAGCAAGTGGAAGACGAGGTCCGCCGCTTCGCTAGTCAGCGCCGCCTTGTCCTCGGCCAGCGCCGCGATCACGGTTTCGACCGCTTCCTCCCCCAGCTTCTGTGCAATCTTGGCGCGGCCGCGCGTGAACAGGCGCGCGACATAAGAGCTATCGGGGTCGGCGCCACGGCGGCTGGCGATGGTCGCTTCAAGCGCGGTCAAAATGTCGTCGGCCATGGCCGCCAGCGCTGGCACGGGGCGGGGGCGGGCGTCAATCCTCAGGCGGCAGATCGCGCCGTTTGGCAAACCGTGCCCGCAAGGCGCGGCGCAGCAGAACGATCAGCACCGCCGCGACGATGAAAGTGACGAGGTCGTAAAGTTCGGGGTGCGTCCGCTCATGGACCAGGCCCGAATGGGCGGGCGCGTCGGCGGTCGTTACGGCGGCGGTGATCATGCCACCGGCGTCCGCACCGGCACGCCGGCCGCCGCCAGCGCGCGATGCGCATCAGCGATCGAGGCCTCGCCGAAATGAAAGATGCTGGCAGCGAGCACGGCGCTGGCATGCCCCTCAATGATCCCTGCCACCAGATCGCCAAGCCCGCCGACACCGCCCGATGCAACCACCGGCACGCTGACCTGATCGGCAATGGTGCGGGTGAGCGCGAGGTCATAGCCATCGCGGGTGCCGTCGCGGTCCATCGAGGTGATGAGTAACTCGCCCGCGCCCAGGTCGGCGAGGCGGATGGCGTGCTCGACCGCGTCGATGCCCGTCGCGTTGCGCCCGCCATGGGTGAAGACTTCCCAGCGCCCCGGCGCCACCGCGCGCGCATCGACCGACGCGACGCAGCATTGGCTGCCGAAGCGATCGGCGATGTCGGCGACCACCTCGGGCCGGGCGACGGCGGCGCTGTTGACCGCGACCTTGTCCGCGCCTGCGAGCAGCAGCGCGCGCGCATCCTCCGCCGTCCGCACCCCACCACCGACCGTCAGCGGCATGAAGCAGACTTCGGCGGTGCGGCGGACGACATCGATGATCGTGCCGCGCGCCTCATGGCTGGCGGTAATGTCGAGGAAGCACAGCTCGTCAGCCCCCGCCGCATCATAAGCGCGCGCCTGCTCGACCGGATCGCCAGCATCGCGCAGGTCGACAAAGTTGACGCCCTTGACCACACGGCCATTGGCGACGTCGAGGCAGGGAATGACGCGGGCGCGGACGGTCATGGTCATATTCCTCCCCGAGCTCGCTCGGGGAGGGGGACCATCGCGCCAGCGATGGTGGAGGGGAATTTCCCCGACCGCCGGACAATGCCCCTCCACCACCAGCTTCGCTGGCGGTCCCCCTCCCCGAGCAAGCTCGGGGAGGAAGGGTGATTTTCGCTCACGCCGCCCTCGCCACGCTGATCGCGGCGGCCAGGTCCAGCCGCCCGTCATACAGCGCCCGCCCGGTGATCACCCCCTCAATGCCATCCCGCGCATGCAGCGCGAGCATATGGATATCGGCAATGCCCTTCACCCCGCCGCTCGCGATGACCGGAATGTCCACCGCGCGGGCGAGGTCGACCGTTGCTTCCAGGTTGATGCCCTTCAGCAGTCCGTCGCGCCCGACATCGGTGAACAGCAAAGCCGCGACGCCTGCATCCTCGAACCGGCGCGCGAGATCGACGACGCTGGTGGTCGACACATCGGCCCAGCCCTTGGTCGCGACCATGCCGTCCTTGGCATCGACCGCAACGACGATGCCGCCGGGAAAATCCCGCGCCGCCGCGCGCACCAGATCGGGGTTATCGAGCGCCGCGGTGCCGATCACGACGCGCGCGACGCCCAGGTCGAACCAGCGCTCGATGCTTTCCCGGCTGCGGATGCCGCCGCCCAGTTGAACATGGCCGGGGAAACGCTCGACGATGGCCTTTACTGCCTCGCCATTGACGCTGCTGCCCGCAAAGGCACCGTCCAGATCAACGACGTGCAGATGCTCGGCGCCGGCTTGCGCAAACAGCATCGCCTGCGCCGGCGGGTCTTCGCCATAGACCGTCGCGCGCGCCATATCGCCCTCAGCCAGGCGCACCACTTGCCCGGCCTTCAGGTCGATGGCGGGGAAGACGATGAGGGTCATAAACTCAATCCTCCCCGTTTACGGGGAGGTGGCAGCGCGAAGCGCTGACGGAGGGGGCGGGGACATCACAGTCCCCCCTCCACCCCTCGCTTCGCGAGCGGTTCCCCTCCCCGTAAACGGGGAGGATTTTTAGACCCGCCATGCCAAAAACCTTTCGAGCAGCGCCAACCCATAACGCTGGCTCTTTTCCGGGTGAAACTGCACCCCCAGCATGTTGTTGCGGCCAATCGCCGCGACAATCGGTCCGCCATGCGCGGTCGTCGCCAGCACCGCATCGCCCGAAAAGGCATAGCTGTGGAGGAAATAGGCTTCGCCCGGCGCGATCAGCGGGTGCGGTGCGTCGGGCACGACATCGTTCCAGCCCATATGCGGGACTTTGATCCGGGGATCGGCAGGTTCGATCAGCCGCACATCGCCCTCAATCCAGCCCAGGCCGGCATGGGTGCCGAATTCATGGCCCGCATTCGCCATCAGCTGCATGCCGACGCAAATGCCGAGGAACGGCACGCCCGCGCCCATCACCCGCACATTGAGCGCCTCGACCATGCCCGGCAGCGCCCGCAGCGCTGCCGCGCACGCGCCGAACGCGCCGACGCCGGGCAGGACGATGCGATCCGCCGCCAGCACCACACGCGGATCGGCGGTAACCGCGACATCGCTTGCGCCCGCCGCTTTCAGCGCATTGGCGACCGAATGGAGATTGCCCGCGCCGTAATCGATCAGGGCGAGGGTCACGCGTTGATATCCGTCACCCCAGCGAAAGCTGGGGTCGCTTGCTGAAGGGAGGAGTCGAACGCCAGCGGCCCCAGCTTTCGCTGGGGCGACGTTTTGGAGGCGCTCACAACACCCCCTTGGTCGATGGGATCGCGCCGCCCTTGCGTGGATCGATCTCGACCGCGGTGCGTAAGGTGCGCGCCAACCCCTTGAACGCGCTTTCGATAATGTGGTGGTTGTTCTGGCCGTACAGCGTTTCGACATGGAGCGTCAGCCCGGCGGTCTGGGCGAAGCTGTGAAACCAGTGTTCGAACAGCTCGGTATCCATCTCCCCCAGCCGGGGCTGCGAAAAAGGGACTTTCCACACCAGCCAGGGCCGCCCGGAAATATCCAGCGCCACCCGGGTCAGCGTTTCGTCCATCGGGGAAAGCGCGTCGCCGTAACGGCGGATGCCCGCCTTGTCGCCCAGCGCCTTCGCCACCGCCTCGCCCAGCGCCAGCGCGGTATCCTCAACCGTGTGGTGCTGGTCGACATGCAGGTCGCCGACGGTCTTCACGGCCATGTCGATCAGCGAATGGCGCGACAGCTGCTCGATCATATGGTCGAGAAAGCCGATGCCCGTCGAAACCTCGTACCGGCCCGTACCATCCAGCTCGACGGTGACGTCGATCGAGGTCTCCTTGGTCTGGCGGGCAATCGTCGCGCTGCGCATGGCGATCCCCATAACGGCTTTGGGCGTCCGCGCAATCTTGACCGGTCGGATAAGCACGCTACCCAAGGCGTATGACTGGCGAACTGCCCGACAGCCTGATTCCCTATGACGAGATCGTGCAGGAAGCGCTGCGCGCCGTCGTCGGCCGCGTGCTGGGCTCGGTCGCCGACAATGGCGATCTGCCGGGCGAGCACCATTTTTACATCACCTTCAAGACCCAGGCGCCGGGCGTCGACGTGCCGCGCCACCTGATCGAGCGCTTCCCTGACGAAATGACGATCGTGCTGCAGAACCGCTTCTGGGATCTGGCGGTGGATGACGAGAAATTTTCGGTGGGATTGAGCTTCAACCAGGTCGCATCGAAGCTCGTCATTCCCTATTCGGCGATCACCGGCTTTCAGGACCCGGCGGTGCATTTCGAGCTGCGCTTCCAGGCGCTCGACGTGCCCGAGGAAGCCGAGCATGACGAGGCAGAGAATGACGCCGCTCGCGATGGTAGCGGCGATGGCTCGAACGTCGTTTCGGTCGACTTCAAGCGGAAAAAGTAACGCAGGTGGGCGCATCGCCAGGCCCGGCGTCCCCGTTTCTTATTTGTGCAGATGCGGGTCGAGCCGCCGCTTTTTATCGAGATTATCTGGGCTTCGAGATACGCTTTGCGCCTGGCGACGCCCCGTTTTTCGCGATTGTTGGGAAAGATTCGGCGCAGCTCTTCCTGAAATCGGAAGAGGGCGTCACACCACAACCCAATCGCCTGCGTGGTGCAACCTTGCGCTGGGACGCTTTCATTTACGCGGCCGATCCGGATGCCTTGGCCGATGACGTTGCGGCCCGTGGGGTCACCTTCGCGGTGCCGTTGCAAACCACCCACGATGGACTGCGTGGGTTCGAGATCGATGATTTGGACGGATACCGCTTGTTCTTCGGGCGTCCCGCTTAATAGGCGAGCCGCCAGGGCGGTGTCGCGCGGAGTAAGATGATGACCGACACCCGCACCGAAACCGACAGCTTCGGCCCCATCGAGGTTCCCACTCGCGCCTATTGGGGTGCGCAGACGCAGCGATCGATCGAGAATTTCCCGTTCGGCGCGACCGAGCGGATGCCGATCGGCATCATCCACGCGCTCGCCATCGTGAAACAGGCGGCAGCGCGGGTGAACCGCGCGCATGGGCTGCCCGCCGACATCGCCGATGCGATCGATGCGGCGGCGGCGGAAGTCATCGCGGGGCAGCATGACGACCAGTTCCCGCTCGTCATCTGGCAGACGGGCAGCGGCACCCAGACCAACATGAACATCAACGAAGTGATCGCGGGCCGGGCCAACGAAATGCTTACGGGGAAGCGCGGCGGCAAGGCGCCGGTACACCCTAATGATCACGTCAATATGAGCCAGTCGTCGAACGACAGCTTCCCGACCGCGCTGCATATCGCGGCGAGCCTGGCGGTGACGCGCGACCTGTTTCCCGCGCTTGCCCGTTTGCACGACGCGCTCGATGCCAAGGCCAAGGCGTGGGCCGACATCGTCAAGATCGGCCGCACGCATTTGCAAGATGCGACGCCGATCACGCTGGGCCAGGAATTTTCGGTCTATGCCAATCAGGTCTATCGGGCGGGCCGGCGCATCGAGCCGGGGATCGTCAATGGCACCAACCGGCTGGCGCAGGGTGGCACGGCGGTGGGGACGGGGCTGAACGCGCCGACCGGGTTCGCCGAGGCCGTTTGCGCAGCCATCGCCGAGATCACCGGCCATCCCTTCCACACCGCCGAAAACGCCTTTGAAGCGCTCGCTTCCAACGACCCCCTTGTTCACCTGTCGGGCACGCTCAACACGCTCGCCGTCGCGCTCACCAAAATCGCCAACGACATCCGCCTGCTCGGCTCGGGGCCGCGTGCGGGGATCGGCGAATTGAACCTCCCCGAAAACGAGCCGGGCAGCTCGATCATGCCGGGCAAGGTCAACCCCACCCAGTGCGAAATGTTGACGATGGTGGCGGCGCAAGTGATCGGCAATCATCAGGCGATCACGGTGGGCGGGATGCAAGGCCATCTCGAGCTCAACGTATTCAAGCCGATGATCGGCGCCGCCGTGCTGCGCTCGATCCACCTCCTCTCGGTCGGCATGGAAAGTTTTGCCGAGCGGTGTGTGGAGGGGATCGAGCCCAATCGCGACCGCATCGCCGAGCTGCTCGATCGCTCGCTGATGCTGGTGACCGCGCTCGCGCCCGAAATCGGTTATGACAATGCCGCCAAGATCGCCAAGCACGCCCATGCCGAGGGGCTGACGCTCAAACA
>JBOFDB010000591.1:0-1419 GCA_051646545.1 Sphingomonas sp. | reverse complement strand
GCGGCGGAACTGAAGACGGTCGAAGCCTATCAGACGAGCCTGGAAAAGAGCACGCGCTACATTCCGCTCTGGGTCAAGGTGACGGTAGCGATCGCGCTTGGGCTCGGCACGATGGTGGGTTGGCGTCGGATCGTCGTCACGGTCGGCGAGCGGATCGGCAAGACCCATCTCACTTACGGCATGGGCGCGGCTGCCGAGCTGACGACGGCGGCGACAATTTTCCTGGCGGAGCAATATGGCGTGCCCGTTTCCACCACGCACATCCTGACCAGTGGCGTGGCGGGGGCAAGCGCCGCCAATGGCGCCGGGCTGCAGCGTCGGACGATCATCAACATGGCGCTGGCCTGGACGCTGACGCTACCGGCGGCGATGCTGATCGCGGGCAGCCTGTATTGGGCGCTGCTGACCGCCATCCGCGCGATGGGCACCGTCTAGCAATTTCGCCCGTTTGATCGGCGGCATCCGGACCCGCAGGAGCGATGATCGACCACGCCTAATCCGCCATCCGCAGCAGGGTAAGTCGCGCTTTGCCGTGGGTGCGGGTCGCGTCGATGTCAAAGCCGGCAAGCTCGACCGGCTCATCCATCGCCGTTTCGATGCTGACCCAGCTTGCCGGTCCGATCCAGCCCAGCCGGGTAAGCTTGTCGAGCGCGACGATGCCCGCGCCGGATCGGTAAGGCGGGTCCATCATCACCAGATCGAGCGGTGACGGTGCCGGGCCCAGCGCCAGCACCGATAGCGCCCGGATATCGGCATTGGTGGCAGCCAATTTGGCGACGTTGGCGCGCAACGCGTCAATCGCTGCCCGGTCGTGCTCGACGAACAGGCAGCGCGCGGCACCGCGCGACAACGCTTCCAGCCCCAGCGCGCCCGATCCCGCGAACAGGTCCGCGACGGCCAGTCCCTCGAACGATCCCAACCGGCTGGTCAGCATCGAAAACAACGCTTCGCGCGTGCGGTCAGCGGTGGGGCGGGTGGCGTCGCCCTTGGGCGCAACAATGGGGCGGCCGCGCCATTGCCCCGCGATGATCCTCATCCCGGCTCAGCCTCTGCCCGGCTTGCGCGGGCGGGCGGGGCGCGAGGGTCTGGCGCGGCGTGATGGCGTGGGGCGGGGCGGGGAGGGATCTGCCCCCTCGTCCCGCGATTGGCGTCGTGGATCGCTCAGCGTTCGCCGCGCCCGTGAGGATAGCGTGGCCCGCGGCGCCTCTTCCGCACGCGCCCCGGGCTTTTTAGCCTGGACGCGGGGCGGGCGCGGCTTGGCTGTTGAAGACGCACCGGGCTTGCCCGACGGGTTCCCGCGCGCCGGCACCGCCGCTTTGCCCGTTGCAGACGGCGCGGGTCGGGCGACCGCCTCCTTGAGCCGCATCGGCGCCGCATCGCCCTTGCGCCGGGGCTGGCGGCGAAAAGCGACGACGTCGG
>JBOFDB010000043.1:0-1873 GCA_051646545.1 Sphingomonas sp. | reverse complement strand
CGCTGCGCCCGAAGCCGACTGGCTGGCGCTATTCCGCGAGCGGGCCGTGGCGGCAATGATTGCGCTGATCAAGGCCGATCTGGCGCTGCTGGGCATCCATCACGACCTGTTTTCGTCGGAGGCCGCGCTGCAAGCCGCCGGCAAGCCCGAAGCGGCCGAGGCGGCATTGCGCGCGCGCGGCCTGGTTTATGACGGCGTGCTCGAAGCGCCAAAGGGCGAAACGCCCGAAGATTGGGAGCCGGTTGAGCTGCCGCTGTTCCGCTCGACCGCGTTCGGCGATGATCAGGACCGACCGATCAGAAAGTCGAACGGGCAATGGACCTATTTCGGCGCCGACCTCGCCTATCATTACCAGAAAGCGCAGGCGGCCGATCAGTTGATCGATATCTGGGGTGCCGATCATGCCGGTACGGTGAAGCGCATTCAGGCCGCTGTCGCCGCGCTGACAGAGGGCAAGACGCGCTTCGACGTCAAGCTCGTCCAGATGGTGCGGCTGCTGCGCGCGGGCGAGCCGGTCAAAATGTCAAAGCGCGCCGGCAATTTCGTGACTCTGGCCGATGTCGTGCGCGAAGTCGGCAAGGATGTGGTGCGCTTCACCATGCTGACCCGCAAGGCCGATGCGCAGATGGATTTTGATTTCGCCAAGGTGGTTGAGGCGTCAAAGGACAATCCCGTTTTCTATGTGCAATATGCCCACGCGCGAATCGCCTCGCTCGGGCGGCGCGCGGCAGAGGCGGGATTGGCGGCGGACAGCGCCGACTTGTCCCGCCTTGATACGGAAGATCTGGCGCTGGTAAAGCTGGCGGCGCAGTTCCCGCGCGTGGTCGATGGCGCGGCGCTGCAACGCGAGCCCCACAGAATTGCCTTTTATCTCTATGACTTGGCGGCCGCTTTTCACGCGCAATGGAATGTCGGGAATGATCGTCCCGATCGCCGATTCCTGCTCCTTGATGACACAGGGATGACAGCAGCGCGACTGTTCCTCGCGCGTGCAATCGGGCAGATCATTCGTAACGGGCTTGCGATAATGGGTGTTGAGGCCGTTCAGGAGATGAATTGATGGCGACGTCGGGCGATTTTGAGCTTGGCGACGAAGACCGGCTTCCTTGGCTGGAAACGGTTGACGAGGATTATGCGGAAGGGCCGTCGGTCTTTCGCACGATTTTGTTCGTTTTGCTTGGCCTCGCGGCAGTGGCTGCCATTGTCTATGGCGTCTATTGGTATCAGCAACATCACGCCAAGCCGGGCACCGGCCAGCTGATCGAGGCGCAGGAAGGCGATTACAAGGTGCGCCCCGACGATCCGGGCGGGATGAAGGTGGAAGGCGAGGGCGATACCGCCTTTGCCACCAGCGAAGGCAAGGGTGACGGCAACGCCCAGATCGACATGAAGGCAATGCCCGAGGCACCGATCGTCCCGGCGCCGGGGGCAACGCCCGCCGCAGCGCCAACCCCCGCCGCCGGATCGGCCAAGGGGGCAGCGGCAACGGCGAAGCTGCTGCCCAAGCCGGGGACGGCGGCCACCGGCGGCAAGGGCGCCGTGGTGCAGCTTGGCTCCTTCCCCAGTGAAGCCGAGGCGAACAGCGCCTGGACCAAGCAAGCCAAGCGCTGTGCCTATCTTGCCCCGCTGGGCAAATCGATCGAACCGGCGATTGTCGGCGACCGCACCGTCTATCGATTGCGGGTGAACGCCGGGAGCGCGGGCGCCGCGACGGCATTGTGCGACAAGTTGAAAGTCGCGGGCGAGGCCTGTTTCGTTCCCTGAGGGCGGGGGGTGAGAGCTGAGGGCTTAGGGCTTAGGGCTTAGGGCTTAGGGCTGAGGGCTGAGGGCTGAGGTCTGAGGGCTGGGGGCTAAGAGCTAAGAGCTAAGGGCT
>JBOFDB010000392.1:0-2226 GCA_051646545.1 Sphingomonas sp. | reverse complement strand
GCCGACGACATCATGCGCGTTGATGCGCAGGGGCAGTCGCTCGACGGCAAACGGCCTTCCGCCGAAACCTGGCTGCACATGATGCTCTATCGTGATTTCCCGCAGGTCGGCGCGGTGCTGCACAGCCATGCAACGGCGGGCGTGGCGCTTGCCCGGCTGATGGCGGGGGCGGCGGGCTGGACGATCAGCGGACATGAAATGCTGAAGGTGCTGCCCGGCATCACCACGCACGAAACCAGCGTGACGCTGCCGATTGTCGATAATTCGCAGGACATGCGCGTGATCGAGGCGGCACTGGGGGACCGGTTGCGCAGCCCGGAGGCGACATCGGCTTACGTCATCCGCAGCCATGGGCTATATGGTTGGGGCCGCGACATTGATGAGGCAGAGCGCGTCATCGAAGGCGTGGAGTGGCTCGCCGAAGTCGAGCTTCATGAGTTGAAGGTAAGGAGCCGCGCATGAGCCGGTTGCAGGTTTTCACGGATGCAGCATCGCCAACGCTGATCACCGATACCCAGGACGGCGCGCAGATTGCCGCGCATCTGGCCGAAGTGGGCGTGGTGTTTGAACGCTGGGGCACGCGCGATCTGCCGACTGGGGCAAGCGAGGCCGACATATTGGCGGCATACGCGCCCGAGATTGAGCGGTTGCAGGCGCAAGGGGGGTATCGCTCGGTCGATGCGCTGTCGGTCGCGCCCGATAATCCCAATCGGGAGGCGTTACGCGCGAAATTCCTGTCAGAACATACCCATGCCGAAGATGAGGTGCGTTTTTTCGCTGATGGCGCCGGGCTGTTCACGCTCCACATCGGCGATCGGGTGTTCAATGTGCTGTGCGAGCGGGGCGACCTGATTTCGGTGCCCGCCGGCACGCCGCACTGGTTTGATACCGGCGCAGAACCCGATTTCACCGTGCTGCGGCTGTTCATCAATCCCGATGGCTGGGTCGCGCGCTTTACCGGCGACGATATCGCGCAACGCTATCCCCGGCTTGAGCGCGCCGCCGCCTGACCGCATGATCCGCGCCGTTTTGACCGATATCGAGGGTACGACCTCGAGCATTTCCTTCGTTGCCGATGTGCTGTTTCCCTATGCGCGCGATCGGCTGGCGGACTATGTCGCGGCGCATCCCGCCGAGACCGCGCCGATTTTGGCGGAAGTGGCGGCGATCGAGCCGGGTGACCCGATCGAGACGCTGAAACGCTGGATTGATGAGGATCGCAAGATCACCCCGCTCAAGACCTTGCAGGGAATGATCTGGGAAGGCGGTTTCAAATCGGGTGCCTTTACCAGCCATTTCTATGCCGATGCCGTGGCGGGGCTGCGGCGCTGGCACAGCGAGGGGCTGGCGCTGTATGTTTATTCCTCAGGATCGGTTTTCGCGCAGAAATTGCTGTTCGGCCACACCGATTATGGCGATTTGACGCCGCTGTTTTCGGGCTGGTTTGACACCACCACCGGGCCGAAGCGCGACGCGGCGAGCTATGCCGCCATTGCGCAGGCGATGGCGCGGCCGGCAGGCGATGTGCTGTTTCTTTCCGACGTGCAGGCCGAAATCGATGCGGCGCGCGCAGCGGGGATGGCGGCGCTGCTGATCGCGCGCGATGGCGGCGCGGGCGACATTCGCAGTTTTGACGAGGTAAAGTTTTGAAGATCAACGGCGTCCATCATCGCTCGATCGCGCGCACCGAGGATGGGCAGGGCGCGCGCATCCTCGATCAGCGCGATCTGCCGTGGAAGGTCAGCTGGGTCGAGCTGCGCAGTGCCGATGCGGCCGCGATTGCCATTCGCGATATGTGGACGCGCGGCGCGCCGCTGATCGGCGCGACGGCGGCTTATGGCCTGGCGCTGGCGCTGGCGGCCGATCCGTCCGATGCCGCGCTCGACCGCGATTACGCCATGCTGCTCGCGACACGGCCGACCGCTGTCAATCTGCGCTGGGCGCTGGATGAGATTCTCGCGGCTGTTCGCAACCTGCCTGAGCGCGATCGAGCGCGCGTCGCCTTTGCAAGGGCGGATGCGATCGCTGATGAAGATGCCGATATGTCGCGGCGCATCGGCGAGCATGGCCTGCCGCTGATCCGCGCGTTGCACGCGGCAAACCCCGATCGGCCGGTCAACATCCTGACGCATTGCAACGCCGGCTGGCTGGCGACGGTCGATTACGGCACGGCGACCGCGCCCATCTATATGGCGCATGACGCGGGCATTCCCGTCCATGTCTGGG
>JBOFDB010000547.1:0-1165 GCA_051646545.1 Sphingomonas sp. | reverse complement strand
AACCACTGTCTCCAAAATCAACATCCCGATCTCGCCGCCTGAAAATCCAGCCGGCTGCTTAAACCATCGAAATGAGGGGTCCCTTTTAGACGCCGATCACCCCGCTAACGGGGTCCTTTTTGCACGCCGATCCACACCGACCGGCAACGCGTGCGGCGCGGATCGAGGAAACGGCTCGGCTCGCCGCCGACAATATACGCGCCCAGCATTACCGCCAACCCAAGTCGCAAGGCTGAGCGTCGCGCTCAGGCTGGTGGGGGAACCAGCCCAATCGACTTCAGGACGAGCGCCTGAATCATCATGACCGCCAGCCAATGACCGCAATCGAGCGCGATGACCTTGGCCGATGCGCGACGCGCGGCCTGAGTAACGATCGTTGCCGGCGCGACGAAGCCGATCCAGATGACGATCGCACTGCCGATCGCCATCACCCACGCGCTGGCTTTCGCGGGCGCCAGGATCAACGCGCCCGCCAGGATCGCGGCGAACCAGAATTCCGCCGCAGCAATGGCAACCAGCACGGCCGCGCCGGGCACCGCCAGCCCCGCCAGGCGCAGCCAAATCCATCCGATGAGCAATCCGGCCATGGTCGCGGCGGCGATTGGCATCACGTTCAGAACGATATAAATCATGCCGGCTCCCCCTTGGTCGATGCCGCCGTCATAGTGTCGCCGCACCGTGTCGGGCGCAATTGCCGACTTCATGGCGGGCGCTACCTGCTTTAGGGCAAGCACGCGAAATTTCGGAATTATTCCTCTTGCAATATATCGTGAGCGCTCGCACCTAATAGGCACATCGCGGCACTCGCTGATGGTTCTGCACGCTCGGGACCGGCCTTGGCGCGACTGCATTATCAGGGGGCTCTATGCACGGTTTTGCCACGCCACCGATCCGCATGGGCCTGATCGGACTGGTCTTGCTCGCCAGCGCTTGTTCGAAAGGCGCACCGCCGGCGCCGCCCCCGACCCAGGTAACCGTCGCCACGCCGTTGCAGCGCGATATCGTCGACTGGGACGAATATATCGGTCGTTTCGAAGCGATCCAGGACGTGGAGGTCCGCCCGCGCGTTTCGGGTGAGATCGACCGCGTGCTGTTCGCCGATGGCCAACGCGTCGGCAAGGGACAGCCGCTCTTCATCATCGATCAACGGCCCTATCGCGCCGCG
>JBOFDB010000596.1:0-10494 GCA_051646545.1 Sphingomonas sp. | reverse complement strand
TCAGAAACTGGTCGGCCAGCGCGCGGATCGCCTTGGGCATGGTGGCGGAGAAGAACAGGCTCTGCCGGTCCTTGGGCACCAGGCTGTGGATGCGGCGGAGCGCGTGGATAAAGCCCAAGTCGAGCATCTGGTCGGCTTCATCGAGCACCAGAATCTCGATGTCGCTCAGGCTCAGCAGCCGCTGGTCGACAAGGTCAAGCAAGCGGCCGGGGGTGGCGACAAGAATGTCGAGCCCGCGGCTCAGCGTCTGGCGGTCCTTGCCGATCGAAACGCCGCCAAAGACGGTGCCGACCGATAGGCGGATATGGCGGGCATAGCCGCGCGCGCTGTCGGCGATCTGGCTGGCAAGCTCGCGGGTCGGCGCCAGCACCAGCATGCGACAGCTATGCGGCCGGGGGCGACCGCGATCGGGCTGGTCGAGCAGCTGAAGGGCGGGCAGCATGAATGCCGCCGTCTTGCCCGTGCCCGTCTGGGCAATGCCGAGCAGGTCATGCCCCTCCAGCACAACGGGAATGGCCTGGGCTTGGATGGGGGTGGGGGTGCCGTAATTCTTGTCGGCAAGCGCACGGAGCAGGGGCTCGGCCAGGCCGAGGGTATCGAAAGACATGAGTTTATTCCAACATCAAGCGCGCCCGCCCGACAATCGGGCAGAGCAAGCGGGGTTAAAGCAAGCACCCCGCGTGATGTGGGAAGCAGAAGGATTAAGGCCGAAGCATCAGCCGGACGATCCTCGCCCGATCACGCTGCAACAAACTTCGGATGGTGGCGCATGTGGCCGTGGTCGGGCAAAAAGTCAAGGCAGGGCGGGGGAAGCAATCCAGTCTCGCCGCCCGGCCCCTGGATTGCTTCGTCGCTCATGCTCCTCGCAATGACGATCTATCTTCAGGTCATCATGCTCTAACGCGGCTGTCGTGGCCGCGCCCTATGCGGCCGGATCAGGCGCCGCCGCCGGTTAGAAAGGGCGCCACCATCTCGGCCCGGACGCGCATCGGCTTGCCGGAGGCGCGGTCGATAAGCGCCCAGCTGGTCACCGCTGCCACTTTCACTTTGCCGTCGGCGCCCAGGAAGCGGACATGCCGGTCGAACCGCGCGCCCCTGGGCGCATCGGCCACCCAGGTTTCCCCCGTCACCATCTCGCCCGCGCCAACATTGCCGCGATAATCAATTTCGTGCCGCGTCACCACCCAAACATAAGCGGCCTTGTGCTCGGGCGGCGCGACCGCGTCCCAATGCGCCACCGCAACATCCTGAATCCAGCGGACCCAAACCGCGTTGTTGACGTGGCCCAGCTCGTCAATGTCGGCGGGCGTGGCGGTGCGGGTAAGGGTGAAGGCCATCAGCCCCGACGGACCAGCGCGGCCGGCGGGTCGATGCCGATCACCGCGATTTCCCATAGGGGTGAGGCGGGGCGCGCGCGACTATGCTCGGCTTCGGCTTGCGCTGCGGCTTCGCGGTCGCCGGGCTCATAATAGCGGTAGCTGGTATCGGGAATCCGTCGCAGCCGCTCGATCAGCCCCAATTGCCACCCGTCAATCACGCGAAGTGCCGGCTTGGTCGGGGACAAATTGGCGCTTGGTCCCTGCCGCCAGTCTTCGCGGATGACGCGGAGCACCTGCATTTCGGCGGCTTGTTGGGTCGGCTGGGTCACGCTGCGGGCACTGAAGAAACCGGCGGCGCCATTCCAGCCGCGAATGCCCGTGCCTTCAACGATGATACGAAACAACGGCATTGGCGGCTCAGCCCTCCAGCCCCAGCTGGTGCAGGACGAAAGCGTGTTCCTCGGCTGCCTCGCGCAGGCTGTCGAACCGCCCCGACTTGCCGCCATGCCCGGCGCCCATATTCGTCTTTAGCAGCAACACATTGCGGTCGGTCTTGGTTGCGCGCAATTTCGCGGCCCATTTGGCCGGCTCCCAATAGGTCACGCGCGGATCGTTGAGCCCGCCTGAAATGAATAGCGGCGGATAGTCCTTGGCTGCGACATTGTCATAGGGGCTATAGCTGCGGATAAGGTCGAACGCCGCCTTGTCCTCAATCGGGTTGCCCCATTCGGGCCACTCGCCGGGTGTCAGCGGCAGATCCGCGTCGAGCATCGTGTTCAGCACATCGACAAAGGGCACGTCCGCCACCACCGCGCCCCACAGATCGGGCGCCTGATTGACCACCGCGCCCATCAACTCGCCGCCGGCGGAGCGGCCCGCAATCGCGATCTTGCCCGCACTGGTCCATTTGTCGGCGATCAGCGCGCGCGCAACATCGACAAAGTCGTTGAAGCTGTTGGTTCGCTTGTCGAGCTTGCCGTCGAGATACCATTGTTGGCCCAGATCATCACCGCCGCGAATATGCGCGATGGCATAGGCAAAGCCGCGATCGAGCAGGGAGAGCCGCCCGGTCGAAAAGCCCGGCGGGATGGCATAGCCATAAGCGCCATAGGCATAGAGATAGAGCGGACGGCTGCCATCGCGCGGGAAATCGCGGGGGTAAACGATCGACACCGGCACCATCGTGCCGTCGCGCGCGGTGATCCTCAGCCGTTCGGTCGCATAACGGCTGGCGTCATAGCCGGAGGGGATTTCCTGCACCTTCAATGTGGTGAGCGTGCCGGTTGCGACGTCATAATCATAAACCGTGCCGGGCGTGACCATCGATTCATAGCCGATGCGCAGCACCGTCTGGTCATATTCGGGATTGTCGCCCAGCCCGGCGGCATAGCTGGTTTCCGGAAAAACGATGCGGCGCGGCGCGGCAGCAGGATCATAATCATGGATGTCGATCTGATCGAGCCCGTCTTCGCGCCCTTCCACGACGAAAAAGTCGCGATAGCATTCGATTCCCGTCATGTAGAAATGGTCCGACGGCGCGATCCGCTCCGTCCATTCGCTGGGTGCCGAAACGGGTGCGGTCACCAGCCGCCAATTGGTGTGGGTGTCGTTGGTGTGGATGTAGAGCGTGCCGTCATGCTCATCGACATCATATTCGCGGCCCGGTTGACGCGGCGCGACGCAGATGGGGTTGGCAAGCGGATCATTGGCGGGCAGCAGCCACACCTCACTCGTCACATGATCACCGGTCGCGATGACGATGAAGCGGCGCGAGCTCGTCTCGGCAACGCCAACGCGATAGCCGGGGTCGGCCTCGCGAAACAGTTCGACATCGCTTTCAACCGGGGTGCCCAGCCGATGGAACCGGGCATTGTCGGTGCGCCACTGCTCATTGGCGAGGCCATAGAGAAAGCCGGCATCATCCGACGTCCAGACGATTTCGGAAAGCATCCCCGGAATAACCTCAGGCAGATGCTCGCCGGTCTTCAGGTCCTTGACGCGCACCGTGAACCGCTCTGACCCGTTATCGTCGATCGCATAGGCCAGGTAACGGCCATTATTGGAGACGCTGAGCGCGCCCAGCCTGAAATATTCCTTGCCTTCGGCCAGGGCAGGCTCGTCGAGGATCAGCTGGTCGTCGCCCGATCCATCGACAGGCTTGCGCCACCATTTGCGATATTGGCCGCCGGTTTCGAACGCCGTCCAATAGAGCCAGTCGCCATCCTTTTGCGGCACGCTGGCGTCATCTTCCTTTATCCGGCCCTTCATCTCTTCATAAAGCTGGTCGGTCAGTGGCTTGAGCGGCGTCATGACCGCGTCGAAATAGGCGTTCTCGGCGTTGAGATAGGCCAGGATGTCGGGGTCGGTGACCTCGGGGTAATTGGGATCCTTCAGCCAGGCATAGGGATCCTGGATGGTGGTATCATGCACCGTGAAGGCGTGCTGGCGCCGCTCGGCGACCGGCGGCTGGGGAAAGCTCGTCATTGCCGTCCTTTAGGGCGGGCAGGGCGGCAATCACAAGCGCGACGCTTAGGGGCGCCAATAATTGTTCGCCGCCGCCACCGTTTGGAAATGCACCGCGATGACGTGCGACGACGCGATCAGATCAGCGGTGCTTTCGCTATAGACAGGGCGCAGCCGCGCGCGAACGGCGTCGTCGGGCTGCGTCGTGCGGATGCCGAGGCGCGCCAGCTTGACGGCCAGTTGAAAGCCCTCGTCCGGCGTCGCGGTGATCAATGTCGGCAGCATGGTATCCATCATCTTTCTCCCATCGTCGTGCTCGTGCTAGACCGGTATCATTCCCAATTGCTTTCGGATACTTGCCATGTCTTCCTATGCCGACCGCCTCGCCGCGCTGCGTGACCAGCTGAAGCGCGACCGTCTTGACGGTTTCGTCGTGCCGCTGACCGATGAGCATATGAGCGAATATGTCGGCGCTTATGCGCAGCGGCTGGCGTGGTTGACGGGCTTTCAGGGGTCGGCGGGGACGGCGGTGGTGCTGCCCGCCGAAGCCGCGATCTTCACCGACGGTCGTTACACGCTGCAGGTGCGCGAACAGGTTGACGGCGCGCATTGGGCCTATGTCGGCGTGCCGGAGACGAGCGTGTCGGGCTGGCTGGGCCAGCATGTGCCGACGGGTGCCCGGATCGGCTATGACCCCTGGCTCCATACCCGCGATTGGGTGCGCGAGGCGACAAAGGTGCTGGCGGCCAAGGGCGCGACGCTCGTTGCGGTCGATACCAATCCCGTCGATGCCGTCTGGCCCGACCGGCCGCTGCCCTCCGATGCGCGGCTGAGCGTGCAGGAGGAGGCCCATGCCGGGCGATCCCATGCCGACAAGCGCGCCGCGATCGGCGAGTGGCTGGCCGAGCAGGGGGCGGATGCCGTCGTGCTGTCCGCGCTCGATTCGATTGCCTGGGCGCTCAACGTGCGCGGCGGCGATGTCGATCACACGCCCGTGGCGCTGGCTTATGCGATCGTCCAGGCCGATGGCACCGCCGACCTGTATGTCGCGCCTGAAAAGCTGACCAATGCGGTGCGCCAGCATCTCGGCAACGCCATCCGCCTCCATGACCGCGCGGCCTTTGCCGATGATCTGGCGCGCTATCGCGGCAAGCGCGTCGCCGCCGATCCCGAGCGCGCGGTGGCGGCGATTTTTGACCGGCTTGAAGGCGGCGGCGCAACGGTGCTCGCCGTGCGCGATCCCGTCGTGCTCGCCAAGGCGACCAAGAACCCCGCTGAAATTGCCGGCCACCGCGCCGCGAGCGCGCGCGACGGTGCGGCGCTCGCCCGCTTTCTGCGCTGGGTTGAGGCGGAAGCACCGAAGGGCGGCCTGACCGAGCTGGATTGCGTCGCCCGGCTGCGCGCCTTTCGCGAGGAAACCGGCGTGCTGCTCGACACCTCGTTCGACACGATTTCGGCGACCGGGGCGCATGGCGCCATCCCGCATTACCGAGTGGACGAGGCGTCCAATGCGCGGCTTGAGCTGGGCCAGCTTTATCTGGTCGATTCGGGCGGGCAATATCTTGACGGCACGACGGATGTGACGCGCGTGCTGCCCATCGGCGCGCCGACCGCCGAAATGTGCGATCGCTTCACCCGCGTATTGAAGGGGCATATCGCCCTTGCCACCGCGATTTTCCCTGCGGGCAGCAATGGCGGTCAGCTCGATGGCTTTGCGCGCCGGCCGCTATGGGAAGCGGGCCTCGATTTTGCGCATGGCACCGGCCATGGCGTCGGCGCCTATCTTGCGGTTCATGAAGGGCCGCAACGCATTGCCAAGCCCAATTATCCCGGCGGCGGCCCGTCCGAGCCGTTGCGACCGGGCATGATCATCTCGAACGAGCCCGGCTATTACAAGGTCGGCGACTATGGCATCCGCATCGAAAATCTGGTGCTGGTCGTCGAGCGGGATGTGCCGGGTGGCGACATGCCGATGCTCGCCTTTGAAACGCTCACTTTCTGCCCGATCGAACGCGCATTGATCGTGCCTGATCTGCTGACGGTGAGCGAGCGCGCCTGGCTCAACGCCTATCATGCCCGGGTGCTGGCCGTGCTTGGCCCGCAGCTCGACGGGGCGGATCTGGCGTGGCTTGAAACGAAATGCGCGCCGCTCTGAGTCGATTGACTCGGCGTTTTCGTTCGCTTTATGTTCCATCCAACGACTCGGGAATTGGGAGATGGACATGATTGGCTATGTAACGCTTGGCACCAATGATCTGGCGCGGGGCGCGGTGTTTTACGATGCCATTGCCGCCGAACTCGGCACCAGCCGGATGATGGAGGGCGAAGGCTTTGTCGCCTGGGGCACGCCGGGCGGCGCGGCAGGCATCGGCCTGACGCGCCCGCATGACGGCAATCCCGCCACGATCGGCAACGGCGTGATGGTCGCGCTTGCGGCGCAGGATCAAGCGCAGGTGGATCGGTTATACGCCATCGCGCTTGCCAATGGCGGGGTGTGCGAAGGCCAGCCGGGGCCGCGTGGCGACGGTAGCTTTTACGCCGCCTATTTCCGCGACCCGGACGGCAACAAGCTCAATGCGTTCGTGATGGCGGGGTAAGCACGACGTCAGCGGTCGCGCTGCTCGTTTTCCGGCGGCGGATGGGGCAGCGCCTCCTCCTCCGCCCGCGCCCGCGCCTTGCGCCGCTTCAAATTTTCGCGCAGCTGTGCCGCCAGCCGTTCGGCGCGTTCGTCCTTGGGTGTCATCGACCGTTCGCTAGCGCCTGCGCTCGCGCCTTGACAATAGCCGCTGCCTAAGACCATAGGCGCGCTCCGCCCGGCGCCCCGCGTCGAGCTTATGCTGCCGTAGCTCAGTGGTAGAGCGCATCCTTGGTAAGGCTGAGGTCGTGAGTTCAATCCTCACCGGCAGCACCATTTTCTCCCCGCCGCCTGTGCCCGCCAGTGGTTTTGTCGCTTGGGCAGCGATTTGATGCGGCATTGACCGCCCGGCGACGCGCCAGCGCTTATCGCGCGACGCCAAATTTATAGAGGATCACATTGCGATAGGTGTCGCCCGGCGCCAGGCGCGCTGACGGAAATGCGCGCTGATGGGGGCTGTCCGGAAAATTTTGCGGCTCAAGCGCGATCGCGTCGCCGGCACGGTAGAGCGCGCCCGCCTTGCCGATGGTCGTCGCATCCAGGAAATTGCCCGAATAAAATTGCAGCCCAGGCTGGTTGGACCATAATTCCATCGTCCGCCCCGACAGCTGATCCTCGACCCGCGCCATCAGGTGCGGCGTGGCAGTGGCGGCATCGGCGATGATGAAATTATGGTCATAGCCATGGCCGAAGACGATCTGTGCGTCGCCGCCCGCGCGCACGCGCTCCGCAATAATGTGCGGGGTGCGGAAATCGAAAGGGGTGCCCGCCACAGCGCGCTTCTCCCCGGTCGGGATCAGCGCGGCGTCCACCGGTGTAAACCGATCGGCGGCGATGGTGAGCATCGCATCGAGCGCGCTGCGCGAGGCGCCTTCCCCCGCCAGGTTCCAATAAGCGTGGTTGGTGATGTTGACGATGGTGGGCCTGGTCGTCGTCGCACGGTAATCGATGGTCAGCTGGTTGCTGTCGTCAAGCGTGTAGGTGGCGGTAACGGTCAGTTGGCCGGGATAACCCTGGTCGCCATCGGCGCTGACCAGGCGCAGCGTAACGTGCGGGGTATCGCCGCCCGCGACCTCAACCACCTCCCACAGCTTGCGGTCAAAGCCCTCGTCCCCGCCATGCAGCGCATTGGCACCGTCATTGGTCGCCAGCTGATAAGTTGTGCCGTCCAGCGTGAACCGGCCCCTGGCCAGTCGATTGGCAAAGCGGCCCACGGTCGCGCCGAAAAATTCGCGCTTGTCGACATAGTCTTTGAGCGTCGCCGGCCCGAGCGTAACGTCGGCCAGGGTTCCGTGCCGGTCGGGCACCCATAGCTGCTGCAACGCCGCGCCCCAGGCAATGACCACCGCCTTCACTCCATGGCGGTTGGTCAGGGTTACGGCGGGTACCTCACGGCCATCCGCCAGCGTGCCAAAGGGCGCGCGAACCGCCGTGCCCGCTGTCGCCCGCGCGCCCATCACGCTGGCCACCATGGCCAATGCCGCTGCGGCCACCCGAAATCCACGCCCATGTGCCCGATCACTCCGCCGCCCGACGGCGATTATCCCGTCATCAGGGATAACGCTTTGATCGGCCGAAGTGCCGCCGCTGCTAGCTTGCTGCCGTGTCCCCCGCCCCGCCCACCAGGCAGAACAGGCGCGACGGCGTCGCGGCCGTGTCGCTTCAGCGAACGTAGCTGGCGCCATTGATGTCGATCACCGCGCCGGTCATTGACGGCGGCGCCTCCAGCGCCAGAAAGCGGGTGGCCGTCGCGATTTCCTCAGGCAAAGCGACGCGACCGAGCGGAATATCGGCAAGCAGCTTGTCGCCGCCCCGGCTCGCCAGATACTCCTCCGCCATGCCGGTCATGGTAAAGCCCGGGCAGACCGCAAAGGCCAGAATGCCGTCACGGGCATAACCGCGTGCGATTGATTTGGTCATGCCGATCATCCCCGCTTTCGACGCCGCATAATGCCAATGCTCGGGGCTGTCGCCGCGATAGGCCGCGCGGCTGGCGATATTGACGATCCGCCCCCCGGTGCCGCGTTCCTGCCAGTGGCGGACCGCAAGGCGGCAGAGCTCGGCAGCGGCGGTAAGGTTGATCCGCATGGTCCGCTCCCAATGCGCGACCCAATTGGCGGCGTCGCGGTCGATGGGATTGGCCTCAAACACGCCCGCATTGTTGACGAGGACGTCGATCGACCCGCCAAGCTGATCGAGCGCGGCATCCCACGCCATTGATGGGGCGGCGGGGTCGGCAAAATCGGCGGCGATGTGGCTGCGGCTGGCATGGCAGGCAAGCGCCACGCCGGGGGTGTCGAGCGATGCGGCGATGGCCGCGCCAATGCCGCGCGACGCGCCGGTCAGGAAGATATTGGTCATGACGCGGGGCTTAGCGTGCGCGGCGCCCGCCGTCATCCACCGTCGGCACGGGGTGGCTCGATCGGTTGGGCAACGCGCCATTTTTCCAGGACCGTCCGCACCTCGGCGGGCAGTTCAGTCGCCCCCGCCGCCGCGCTTATGACCAGCGTGACATCGGCCGTGGCGATGGGCGCGCCGTTTTGGGCAAGCATCGCCACAATGTCCCAACTGCGCGTGCCGATGCGCCCAATGCCATGATATGCCGCGACATCATCGGGAAAGCCGCCCTCCGCCAGATAATTGATCTCGACGCGCGCGACGAGAAAGCGGTGGCCGCTTGGCCGCAACAGGCCGATTGCGTGGTTGAAGCGGACGCGCGCGCTTTCGAACAGCGCCGCCATCGCGACATTGTTGATATGGCCCAGAATATCCAGGTCCTGAAAGCGCGTCTGCACCAAGTCGTGGTGCGGATAATGCGCTGGGTCGAGCCGCTGGGGCGCGGGACGGGGCATCGTCTCTCCGGTCGCTTAATGGGTAATGATGTCGACGCGATCATCCTCGATCATCGCCGCCGTCAAGCGGCCGGTCGCATAAGCACCGGTATCGATCGAAATGCGCGAGGGCAGGATGACGGGATCGGCCGTGACGGTGTGGCCATGGACGACGCGGCGCGGCAAGCGCAGCTCGCTCGACAGGAAAGGCTCGCGAATTTCGAGCAAATCGGCCCGGCGCTGGCGCGACAGGGGAACGCCCGGGCGGATACCGGCATGGACAAAAAGATAATCACCCAGCTCGATCGCCAATTCGAGCTGCGTCAGAAAATCGCGATGGGCCTTGGGCAATGCCGCCGCAAGCGCGCGCTGCGCTGTTGTCAGCTGTCCCGTGGTCGGGGCGGGTGACACGGTGATGCCATAGCTGGCGAGCGTCGCCGCCCCGCCCCAATTGAGCCAGGCGGCGGCATCGCGCGGGTCCGCCAGGAAGCGCAGCATCGCCTCTTCATGATTGCCGATCAGGTAACGCGTCGGCAAGCCGGCAAAGCCCGGCTGGGTCAGCCGGTCAAGCACGTCGTTTGATCCCAGGCCACGGTCGATATAATCGCCGAGGAAAATGACCAGGGCCTCGGCAATCGGTGCGCGCGCGGCATGATCGCGGGCGATGGCGCGCTCAATCTGGCCCAGACAATCAAAGCGGCCATGGACATCGCCCACCGCATAGACGCGCATGCCCGGCGGCAGTCGATACACGGCCGGTGCGGCATCACGATCGGAACGGCGGAACGGGTTGAGCTTCATTGCACGCGAAAGCAGACAGAAAGCGGGTCATGCCGTCAAGGCCACTGGCCGTCCTTGCTAGGGGGAACTCACACCATTCTGGCGCGCTTAGTCAGCCATGGTCGATGAACGCCCCACCCATATCAACGCCGAAGATGCCCGCGCCGGGCGCACGCGGCACATTGTTCGCTATGTGCTCGCGGCATCGATGATTTTGATCGTGGTGCTGTACGCGATCATTTTCTGGGCGGGCGCGCGGTGATGCCGTCAGCCGCCGTTGAGCGGCGCGTGATTGTCGAGCAGGGTCAGCAGGCCACGCTCCTCCCGGCTCAGCCAGCGGGTCCGGCGCGGTAGCCTGAGACGATCGAGCCCAAGGTCGACATCGCCGCGCGCCGCCGACACCAGCAGCGGATGGATATAGGATTTGCGCGTGATGGCCGGGGTGTTGCCCAACGCCGCCGCCACC